>JAKAEE010000087.1 GCA_021820065.1 Bacteroidota bacterium
ATGCCGCCGGATTTTTCATCTTCACCTTTCCATGAATAGAAATACCATTTGCCGCGCGAAGTTATATAAGTCAATTCAACTATTGGTTTGGAATTGAACTTCATCAATCCCATTTTCTTTTTCAATTCAGTAATTGAAGGATGATACCTTAACTGCATTACAGTATAAACTTTTTTGCCGGTTTCTTTTTCAACGAGCTGCAGCGCCTCAAGATTGGATGGATTGAGCACCAGCGGTTTCTCACAAATTACATCGGCGCCGGTATGTAATCCCAATCTTATATGACTATCGTGCAAATAATTTGGAGAACAGACTGTTAAGAAATCTATTTTTGTTGAATCATCGAGCCGAAGTTTTTCGAGATGTCGTTCAAACCTTTCATGTTCAATGAAAAAATATGATGCCGGGAAATATGAATCAAGAATTCCGACCGAGTCGTGAGGATCAAGAGCCGCAACCAAGTTGTTCCCCGTTTCTTTAATTGCTTTGAGATGCCTTGGAGCTACGTATCCGGCAACACCGGTTATCGCAAATTTTTTCATCAATAGTAACACAAAAATTTGGTATGAAAATTAAATAAATGCATCTTGAATCACTACATGACTTCTGAAAAATAATGACAAGAAAGTTACCCACCCTAATAGAACGCGGACCCGCTCCGACTCGCTGACGCGAGTCAGGCGAGACGAGTGACACGGATTTAACGGATTTTCACTGATAAATCTGCGTTGATCCGTTTGATCAGTGTTCATCCGTGTTCCATTACTATTTTTAGAAGTTTCTATAATATTTATTTGATTTATCTTAAATTGCGCAGCAAATTATCGATGGAGTATTCGTGAACCTCTCGCAAGAAATCCAAAAACTGAAAAGCGGTTTTAAGTCTTCTTTCTGGGTTGCTAATTCAATGGAACTCTTCGAACGATTAGCTTACTACGGTCAACAAATCGTCTTCATGGTTTACATGAGAGACAAACTTGGTTTCACCGAATCCGAAGCCGGACAACTTTCCGGTATTTTCGGCGGAGTTCTTTATTTGCTTCCGATTTTAGGAGGAACACTTGCAGACAAATGGGGATTTAGAAAAGCGTTTCATGTTGCGTTCTCAATTTTAGCGCTGGGGTATTTCTTGATCGGTTCTGTTGGCATGAGCGCGTTCTCCGGAATCTACGGCGGCTTTGATCACTTCTGGCTTGTTATGATTTTCTTGCTGCTAACTGCATTCGGAGGTTCATTCATAAAACCATCGGTACTAGGAACAGTTGCCGCAGCATCTACCGAAGATTCTAAATCACTTGGGTATGCAATTTATTATTGGCTCGTAAATGTCGGCGCAATGTTGGGACCGACGATAGCCTATTTCGTACGCGATAGTTTCGGCAACGAATTTGTTTACCTCGTTTCGTCAATAAGTTGTTTAGCAATGCTGATTGTTAATTTGGTTATGTACAAAGATGTTCGAAGCGAGAAAGATAAATTGGTTGTCGAATCGCTCGGGAAGAAGATTCAAAACTTATTTGTTGTTCTAGCAAATTTTAAGTTCATGATCTTCCTTTTGATCTATTCTTTGTATTGGATCATTTTCTGGCAAGAGTTCATAATTGTTCCATACTATATAACAGATTTTATCAGCAGAAGCGCACCTTATGAAATTTACCAATCATGGGCCGGCGCGGGCGCAATAATTTTATTGCAGATTCCTTTAAACAGATTAACAAAGAAGCTGCCGACACATTCTGCAATCCTAACCGGCTTTGCAATATCAAGTTTAATTTGGCTCATTATAGCAATACATCCCAGTATTCCCGCAATTGTAGCCGGAGTCGCTACATTTTCAATCGGCGAAATGATTCAAGCACCAAGATACTACGAATACATTTCCGAAATCGCGCCTCCGGGACAGCAAGGCTTGTATCAAGGATATGCTTTTCTACCAATTGCAATTGCGAGATTTGCGGGCGATCCTTTCGGCGGATGGTTGTACGAGCAGTTTGCAACTAAGACTAACAACACAAATGTGATCTTTATGACAATGTTCGGAATAGGCGCAGCGGCAACTGTGTGCATGTTTATTTATAATAAATTTGCGGTAGAAAAATCGCGATAGTCATTCACAAGTTTGAATAGAACATGACAAAGAATAAAAAATTTAAAATCGGATTGTTGCAGATGTCATTCAATGCCGATCCGGACAAGAACCTTAAAAAAACTTTATCGTGGGTTGATAAAGCAGCAAAGAAAGGTGCAAAAGTAATTTGTCTGCCTGAACTTTATCGCTCTCAATATTTTTGCCAGAAGGAAGATTCTTCACTTTTCAATCTCGCTGAAACAATTCCAGGTCCATCAACAAAAGCATTTCAATCCGCTGCTAAGAAATTAAAAGTCTCTATCATCGTTCCGATTTTCGAAAAAAGAGCGCACGGACTCTATCACAACACAGCAGTTGTGATCGACGCCGACGGAAAGATTCTTGGCACATACAGAAAGATGCACATTCCGGATGATCCGGCATACTATGAAAAATTTTATTTTACTCCAGGAGATCTCGGTTTTAAATCGTTTAAAACAAAATACGGCGAGATCGGAACGCTGATCTGCTGGGACCAGTGGTATCCGGAAGGCGCGCGAATCACAGCATTGAAAGGCGCAAACGTTTTGTTCTTTCCTACTGCGATCGGCTGGCATCCAAGCGAGAAAAAGAAACACGGTGAAGCTCAAAGAGATTCTTGGATAACGATTCAGCGTTCACATGCCATCGCCAACGGCGTTTATGTTGCGTCGGTTAATCGTGTGGGTTTTGAACAACCCGTGAAAGAACAAGCAGGAATAGAATTTTGGGGTTCGTCATTTATCGCAAGTCCGCAAGGTGTAATTCTCGCGCAAGCATCAGCCGATAAAGAAGAAATTCTTATTGCCGAAGTAAGTCTTGACCATCTTGAAAACGTGAGAAGGAACTGGCCGTTCTTGCGCGACAGAAGAATTGATGCGTACCAAGGCATCACCGAAAGATTTCTAAAATAAAATTTGATATGATGAACAAATCTTTACGTCTCCCTGCCGAATGGGAATCGCATAAATCAACTATCATTTGCTGGCCGCATCAAAAAGAAGATTGGCCTGGAAAATTTTCTCCGATACCTTGGGTGTACGCCGAGATCGTTAAGAATCTAGTACCGGGAGAGAGAGTAAGAATCATAATTCAATCGCAAGAACAAAAAAAGAAAGTTCAAAAAATACTTCAGAAAAATTATGTCGATTTGGATTATGTCGATTTCATTGTTGCGCAAACCGACCGCGGGTGGATGCGCGATTCATCACCGGCATTTGTAAAATCCGAAGAGAACATAACCGGCATCAGTTTCCGTTTTAACGGATGGGCTAAGTACAACAACTGGAAGAAGGACAAAAATATTCCACGCATCCTTTCAAAAAAGCTTAAGCATGAAATGATCGAAGCAATTCATAACGGCAAAAAGATTGTGCTTGAGGGCGGAGCCATAGATGTTAACGGTCGCGGAACACTTTTGACTACAGAAGAATGTCTGCTCGATGAAAATGTTCAGACGAGAAATCCCGGGTTTGCTAAAAATGATTACGAAGAAATCTTCCGCAAATACTTTGGCGTTACAAATGTGATTTGGCTTGGTAAAGGAATTGTTGGCGATGATACGCACGGTCATGTTGACGATCTCTGCCGCTTTGTTAACTGCGACACAGTTGTGCTTTGCAAAGAAACGAATAGCTTCGAAGAAAATTATACTCTGCTTGAAGATAATTTTGCACGGCTGAAAAATGCGCGGTTGGAAGACGGATCTAAATTAAATGTTGTAGAACTTCCCATGCCCTCTCCACTCTTTTTCGACAACATGAGAGTTCCTGCCAGCTATGCCAATTTTTATATTTCCAATCGTAAAGTTTTAGTACCGACTTTTAATGATCCGAATGATAGAATCGCACTGAACATTCTTGCGGAATTATTCCCGGACAGAACCGTTGTAGGGATTAATGCTGTGGATTTAGTTTGGGGTTTAGGCACGCTTCATTGTTTGACCCACGAAGAACCGGCTTAACGAAAACGTTTTTACTCGCCAATAACCGTTATTACAATTCTTCTAGAGCCGCCGTAGTTACGATGCTCACATAAATAAATTCCTTGCCAAGTACCAAGATTAAACTTTCCATTCGTAACCGGAACTGTCGCCAAACTACCAAGTAATGCCGATTTGATGTGAGACGTCATGTCATCGGTTCCTTCCAGCGTATGCTGAAAATATGAAGCGTTTTCCGGGACAATCTTATTGAAATACATTTCCATATCGGAACGAACGGTGGGGTCCGCGTTTTCATTCAGCGTTATAGATGCTGATGTATGTTTGATAAAGATGTGCGCAATTCCGACAGAAATTTTTGCCAGTTCTGGAATTTGTTTTTCAATTTCATCCGTAATAAGATGAAATCCGCGCGGCTTAGGTTTAAGCGATATTTCTTTTTGAAAAAAACTCATCGGAAAAGATTCATTTGATGTGCACCGCCGGAAAATTTTTGTTCATGTTCGAGCAGCCATTTTTTACGCCATAATCCCCCGCCGTAACCCGTCAAGCTTCCGTCGCTTCCAATTACACGATGGCACGGAATGATAATGGAAATTTCGTTTTGACCATTTGCGTTGGCAACGGCGCGGATTGCTTTTTCATCACCAAGTTTTCTTGAAAGTTCGAGATACGAGGTTATCACTCCGAATGGTATTTCCAAAAGTTCTTTCCAAACTTTCTTCTGAAACTCTGTGCCTTCCGGTTCTAACCGCAATTCAAATTCTCTGCGTGTACCTTTGAAATATTCATCCAGTTGCCGGGCACAATTTTCCAAATAATCATTCGTAGAAAATTTAGTCTTCGGCTCTTCATTTGTAAAATAAATTGAGGCAATGGAATTGCCGGCGCCGGAGATTTCAATCAATCCGATTGGAGAATTATAAATTGCTTTGTCCATACTGAAAATAGAATTTGTTAATCATGAGAAGTTGAACGTAAAGAAATATTTACTCAAATATTTTCTTAAGAACTTCGAGTAGTTTTTCACGAAGCATTGGTTTGGAAACGAATTCTGTGAAGCCGGCATTAATAAAACTTTCACGGGCGCCGGGCTGCAAATAAGCCGTGGAAGCAATAATCGGAATATCTTTGTAGCCGGTCATCTTACGGATAATCCTCAACGCATCCAACCCGTTATATTCGCCCTGAAGGTTGATATCCATAATAATGAAATCAAATTTTTTGGTTTTAAGAAGAGGCAATGCCGTTTCAAAACTAGGAGCGAATTCAATTCCCTTCAAATCTTTCATCTGAACCTTAAACAACAATTGAGAATCGACTTGATCTTCCAGATACAAACAAGATAACTGTGATACTGCAAGTTCTTTCTTAACAACAGGCTCAACTTGAGCTTCTGCTGCTTTTTGTTCCGGCAATTTCTCTGTCTTAGGTTTAACCTCCGCAACTTTTTTGGCTGCAACACTTTCAACTTCCATTTTTTCTTTATCGCCAACAACAAACTTCAATGGGAACAATAATGCGAATTCATGCGGCTCTGAATCTTTGGTGATTACTTCTCTCTTTACCGAAAGAAGTTCGATTAGTTTCTTTGCCAACTTGACCGAAAATCTTGAGAAGCCGTAATTTCTTCTGCTCAAGTTTTCGTCTTCAGAAAAAATATCCGTGAATGCTTTCTGCAAGTACGAAGTTATTGCGCTGCGTCCGTCTTTAATGCCGATTGCGCAATAGTTATCTTGGTAAGTTGAAGCCGAAAGGTAAATTGTGTTTTCTTTTGTAATCTGAATGGCAAACTTTATGAACAAAACCAACAGAGACATAAACTTCTGCTTGTCTGTTTCAATGACAAGCGATGAAGATATTTTTCCATAAGTGACGTCAATCTTTCTTGATTCCGCGGACTTGCGTGTGTTTTCTTTAAGCTCATTCAACAAGTCAACAAATTTGATCTCTTCAGGACGGAACTTTATAATTTTTTGTTCGAGCGTGGAATATTCAACGGCATTATCCATTATCTGAAGAAGCAGCTTTTGATTTTCTTTTATTATTTCCACTGCTTCCTTCTGCTCATCATTCGGCGATGGTATGCTCTCGCCAAGCTCCTGTGTGAACCCAAGAATAACATTTATCGGTGTTAAGATTTCATGAAAGACGTTCGACAAAAACGGGGGATCAATTCTGTGAAGAGTATCTTCCAGAGTCTGTTTTATATCTTTCGATTGCACTGCTTCTTCTAACGGTCTAACAAGTAAACTGAACGATTCAATATCACCGGAAACATTTTTGATCGGCGTTGCAATTAACAAAGCTTTATGCAAAGTGCCGGAAGGTTTTTTGATTTCAATTTCGAAGCTCGTGGTTTTTAGCAACCCAGAATGAAAAATATTTTTGTTAATCTTGGCACGGTTTTCATCCGAGACAAGAGAAACAAAAGGACGAAGCTCAAGATCTTTCTTTGAATAACCTAATCGCTTAGTAACCGGTTCGTTGATTTCATTTATGAAGCCGTCTTTATCAGTAACCAATATCGGATCGGTCGTGTGATCAAAATAAGCTTCAAGCATTTGCAGCTTCTTTTTTGCATCGGCATTATCGGAGACATCGCGGATAATATTCAGATGAGCTTTCTTTCCTTTGTACTCGATTGTACTTCTGTTAATTTCCACAAGCACAGACGCGCCGTCATTCTTTTTATGGCGCCACGGACCGCTGTAGCTGCCAGGTATCGATTTGCTATCGCCGGATTGGATAATCGTTTGAATGTCTTCCGGCGCATACAGATCGGTTAGATCCATGTGGAGAAAATCATTCCGCTTATAACCATACAGCTTTAGTGCAGCATTATTTACTTCCAAAAATTTTAGATTTTCAATTTCGTAGATGAACATCGCTTCATTGGTGTTCTCAATAATCGCATCATACATTTTTGCTTTCAAATCTATCAGTGCATCCTGTTCCAACTTCGGCATAAAACTGATCTGCGTGCCCCATAGCTCACCGTTAGTATCAAATATTTTTTTCAATCTAACTTCGGAATTGAGTTTCAATTTTTCGATAAACATATAGTTAAAAACATTTTCCGCACGGAGTTCGGCATTCTTCCGATAACTTTCGATAAACGGCATCAAACCTTTTTCAAGTATTCGATTTACATCCGACTGATAGAGATTTGATTTCTCGTCGAGTTCCATCAACCTAACAAATTCTTGGCTGTATGCAAGCACCCGGTTTTCTCTATTAATCAACAAAACTGCAAGAGGAAGATGATAAATCAGATCGAGTTCAATCTTCGGACTTTCCTTTTTAGTCAGTGTATCACTCTTTTTCGAAAAACCGATTATGGCGACAACATTATTGTCTAAATCGCATAATGGGAATTCTACCAAAGACAAACTGCGTTCAGCGCCGCCAAGGATTGGAAGTGAAATGCCGTCGAGGATAACAGCATTGGTCGATTCAATCAAGTATTGATCGACAAACTTGTAAAGACTCAACAGATATTTCGGTAAAAAATCTTCCGCTGATTTATTTTCAAGCTGAGAAGGTTTAGAACCGGACGATTCGGCAAATCTATCATTAACCAAAATATACTTGCCGTTCGTTCCTTTAATCCAAAAATACTCATCAAGCTCGTTGATCTCTTTCTGGATTTTTGCTTTTTCAATAAAGGTGAACGGATAGGTAAGTTTTATCTTATTGACGATTCCTAAAAGCTTCTTATTCTCAACAATTTTTTCGAGATCGGCAGTTGCTACCCAAAATTTTTGAACCTCAGTTGCGTTTTTTTTAGTTCCAGCTTGTTTGAATGTAATCAAAAAGTAAACATTGTTTTCGCTGCGAAGAGGAAGAAAAGAAATAGCGAAGTTTATTTTGCCGCCCTTTACCGATACTTCAAAATTATCTGTTGTTAGGGATTCAAACTTCCGCGCATCGATGAATAATTTTTGAAGACTGATATTATTTTCTTCGCTGAACAATTCGAAAAAATCCGAATGAGGCGCTGCGTTCGGAAACAGATCTTGAAATTCCTGACCGAGCGCAATTATTCTTCCTGACTTGTCGATTATCAAACTAATCGGCACGTTGGCAACTTCTTTCGATATTCTCGTTTTAGCTTCCGCTTCCATCTCAATTCTTAGTTAGGTACGTTAATGGTCACCGTGTTTGAGTACGGAGTGTAAGTGTTGGTACCAAGAATCTGTCTCACTCGATAAACATACAGTGTTCCCGGCTGGACTGTGCTGTCAATAAATTTTGTCTGGTTAGGCGCTGCGGTTCCAATTTCCACGTAGGAATTGCTTCCTAAACTTTCTTTGCGCTCGATGACCGTTCCTTGCTGAATATTTTTGTTGTTGTCCACCCATTCGAGATTGACACCCTGTCCCGTATAAAAAACTGCAGTCAGGTTGGACGGCGCAGAAAAATCTTTATAATAAGTAGTAACAGAAGCTTCATTAGAAAATGAACTGTTCGACTGTTTAACGAAATAAGCAACTCGATACTTATAACCCGTATTGGCTTGAACTGAATTGTCGTAATACTCGGTTACATTTGCATCGGTAAGTGCAATTGTTTGGAAATTATTTGTAAAAGGATCTGTTCTTTGGATTAAGAAGCCGTCTTCATTCGTAACAAAATCTATCCAGCGCAATCGAACCGAACTAGCGCCGATTGCTTCAGCTCTTAAGTTCCAAGGTCCTCCCGGCAAACCGCTGGTGCTGGCTTCATTGCTGAAAATCGAATAACCGGTTGTGTTGTAAGCTCTCACTTTGTAAAAATAATTCACGAATGGTGAGAGGCTCTGATCACGCGTTGTAATAGTGTTAGCCGGCAAAGTTGCAATTTTTCTGTAATCGATGTCAACATTTCCGCCAAGATCTTTACGCCAGAGTTCAAATCCTTTTTCATTGTAGGAACTGTCGTCCCAGTGAAGAAGAACTTCGTAATCGTTCACTCTGCTTAAGAACAGTTTGCCAGGCGCTTTGGGTTCTTTATCTTTAACTAAAATATTGTCTTGCGTTTTGCTGGTCTTCAGTTTGCCTTGTTTGTTGTAAACTACAATATAGTAACTGATCGTTTTTCCCACTAAAGTCGAATCGACTATAAGATACAAATTGGGATTTGTGCCATCGGTATTTTGAGCAGTTCTCTTGACGAACACGCCATTCACAAATACATCATAGTACGCCAGACCTTGCCCGGCTGATCCATCGGCAGCTTTATAATTAATGTAAGTTTGCCCAACCTTTACTGTATCACCGGATTTCGGACTATAAATATCTATACTCGGTGTTGTAGAGTTTTGAGTGTCCGTCAGTGATTCGACGCA
>JAKAEE010000088.1 GCA_021820065.1 Bacteroidota bacterium
CATTTCCAAATCCTTGTCCGTAAAGAAGTACTTCGTTGGGTTGACCGATTGTGCCAAGGTCTCTCATGAATCCAAACGGAAAATTTCTGAACCAATCGCCGGCGTAACGGTAGTCAAGTTCACCCAGATTATTCCTTGTGTAAACCGTGCTCGCAGAATTTTCTATCATTAATTTTTGAAAGTGTATCGGCTCCAGTAATTCTTTTTTTGGTGCGCTTGCAGTTGAATCACGCGATGTCTTGAGAATACTTCTGGAAGTATCTGCTGGTTGATTTGCCGTAACCTGGTGTATAAAAATATTCTCTGCTGATAAATTAACTCGGAGAGAAAAAATTAAAAAAATTGATATGAAAAGGGAAATTTTTTTCACGGCAGCATAAAAAGTTTATTGCAAAATAGTTTTAAAATGTCATCTTTCAAAAATAAGAACCCAATTTTTACCCCTAAATTTATTGATTCATCGGGGGGTTCCAATATAAATCAAAATGTTGATTAAGAAGACAAAAACTGTTTGTTTTCAATTAAAAAAATACTAAATTTCAATTGAATTTTAACTCACAAAACGAAGGGGTAACACAATGCCGATGACAAAGAGTCAAGTAATGACCTATATGGCAAAGAAATCCGGTCTAAGCAAAAAAGCTACCGGAGAATTTATTCAGGAATTAGTCGTACTCGCTTACAAAGAGGCCAAGAAAGGATTTGTCATTCCAGGTCTTGGAAAACTTGTTCTTGTTGATAGAAAAGCAAGAATGGGAAGAAACCCGAAAACCGGCGAGACGATTCAGATCCCGGCAAAGAAAGTTGTTAAGTTCAGAATAGCAAAACAAGCCAAAGACGCGATACTTATCTACAAGAAATAATTATAGAAATAAAAAGGCCCCGCTAACACGGGGCTTTTTGTTCAATTTTTCTTCTCCGTTTTCATTTTCTCCAGCAGATCGTCATACAATGTCTGCGGTATATTCTTAAGAATTAATTTCAGGAGATTTTTGTAGCTCGTAGAATGTATGTAAATCCCAATTGTTTGGTCAGTCACTGAATCATGTAAGTAAATTGCCCTTGAAGGGTAACCGCTGAAAATACCGCCGCTAATTTTATCAATGTCGATAAGTTTGATTTCCACATTTTTCTTTCTAAGAAAAAAATCCGAGCAGATCATCTTTTCATTATCGGCAGAAATCTTAAATGGAAATAACTTATACGTTTTAGCATAGTATTTATTAAGCGAAATGATGATGGCAAGATTTATAATTATGAAAAAAACGGCATACCAATGCTGCGGCAGTTGCACAACGGATTCTATCAAGTAGATCAAAAGAAAAAAAGTTATTGGAATATTTCCGTATCGATAAAGTATCTTTGCAAAGAGATTGTATCTGTATGTTGTCATTTTGCCCGGTTATGTTGTTCTAAAATTACAAAAAGAAATTGTAAAGATTTATTTACCGAACTGTTTCTTTTGTTCTTGGGTTGTTAAATAATACCTGGCGATTTCTTGTAATCCCATCCGAGTTGATTGACTGTTGCGTTATCCATGAACAATTTGGAATAAATATGTATGACTTACTTGTAATAGGAGCCGGCCCGGCAGGAATAAGCATGGCAGCCGAAGCCTGCCACGCGGGAATCGATCCGTCAAAGATTTTATTGGTTGAAAAAGCCGAAGAACATTCCTTCTCGATCAAAAAATATTATCCCGACTCGAAAATTGTTGCGGCAAACTACAAAGGATTTGAAGCCAAATGTACCGGGGTAATGTGCATTCCGGATTTAACCAAGCACGAAACGATTTCCTATTTGGACAAAGCTATTATTGAGAATAATCTCACCGTGCGTTACGGAGAAGCAGTATGGAAGCTTCATCAGAACGAGGACAAAACATTTGTCGTTTATACCGACAAGGGAACATACGAATCTAAAATTGTGACCATCGCTATCGGAATTCTCGGCAAACCAAATAAACCGGAGTATAAAATTCCTATTACGCTTAGAGACAAAGTTTTGTTTGATATTACTTCGGTGGAAATCAAAAACGCGAACGTTCTTGTAGTCGGCGGCGGCGATTCGGCTTCCGAGTATTGTCAATACTTGGTGCAGAGCGGAAATGCCGTAACGCTAAGTTACCGCAAAAAAGATTTTTCAAGGATGAATGAAATTAACCGGGAGAGTTTGTTTGAACTCGAACGCGAAAGCAAAGTCGAAATTCGTCGTGAGTCCGAAATTGTTTCTTTGGAAGACAAAGAAGGTAAACCGCTGGTTAAATTTCTGGAAAATAAATTTCCGGAAATGATTTTTGATTATGTTGTCTATGCATTAGGCGGTTCAACTCCGAATAATTTTTTGAAAATGATTGGAATTGAGTTTGATGGCAAGGAACCGATACTGAAAGAACATTACGAAACATCCGTTCAAGGGATGTTTTTATTGGGCGATCTTACTGCCGGAACAAAAGGCGGTTCGATCATCTGGGCATTTAATTCCGCAAACTTTGCGATGAAGAAAATCTGCAAAGATTATCTACAATGTGAAATCTAAAATTATCTTTTGGGAAAATGGGAAATCAAAACAAAACATATTCTTTGTCGAAAGAAAAAATAAAAGTCCTTTTGCTGGAAGGACCTCATGAAAATGCGTTAAATCATTTTCGTGCTAACGATTACACGAATGTTGAATTCGTCAAAGGCTCGCCGGAGAAAGAAGAACTGAAAAAGATAATCCGGGATGTGCACCTCATCGGAATCAGATCCCGTACAAATCTAACGGAAGACGTTCTTTCACACGCAAAAAAACTTATTGCGATTGGCTGCTACAGCATTGGTACAAACCAAGTTGATTTGCAAGCGGCAAAATTAAATGGTATTCCTGTCTTCAATGCGCCATTCTCCAACACACGGTCAGTGGCTGAACTTGTTGTCAGCGAGGCGATATTATTGATCAGAGGAATTCCAGAGAAAAATCATTTAGCTCACCTTGGCAAATGGCAGAAGGATGCATCTAATTCGTTTGAGGTGAGAGGGAAAAATCTAGGCATAATCGGTTACGGGCACATCGGTTCGCAAGTTTCCATTCTTGCCGAGAGTCTCGGAATGAATGTTTACTATTACGACATCGTTAAGAAATTAAATCTCGGCAATGCAAAATCATGCGACAGCTTGGAAGATCTGCTTCGGGTTTCGGATATTGTAACGCTTCATGTTCCCGAAACGGAATTAACGAAGAATATGATTTCTGCCGATCAACTGAAACTTATGAAGAAGGGTTCATACTTGATTAATTATTCGCGGGGCAGCGTAGTTGATCTGAATGATTTGGCTTCGGCGCTGGAAGAGAAACATATTTTCGGTGCAGCGATCGATGTATATCCCGAAGAACCGTCATCCAACAAAGAACCGTTCAAAAACGTTCTGCAGAAATTTCCGAATGTAATTTTAACTCCGCACATCGGCGGCAGTACTTTGGAAGCTCAAGCCAACATTGCAGTGGAAGTTTCTGAGAAGCTTGTGAATTACTGCGACATTGGTTCTACAATTGGCGCGACAAACTTTGTAGAAATATCTTTAACTCCGAATCTTGATAAGCAGAGGTACATGCACATTCATAAGAATCAGCCGGGAGTTATGAATAAAATCGCGAAGGTTTTTACATCGCGTAAATTGAACATCGCAGCCGAGTATTTGCAGACCGATCCGTTTATCGGCTATGTAATAATTGATATTGACGGTAAAGAAGATTCAAAAGAAATTTTGAGCGAGCTGAAATCGATTCCGGGAACAATCAAAGCGCGGGTATTGATTTAAGTTCTTGCCAAACAGAAATCGCGATTCATTTTCCCATCTTAACAATCTCTTCGAACTCATCTTTGGTGACGGGCATAACCGATAAACGACTGCCGCGCTGAATCAGTTTCATCTTATGCAACTTCTTGTTTGCTTTTATTGCATCAAGTGTTACCGGTTCTGAAAATTTCGAAATAAATTTCACGTCAAACATAAACCAAGCCGGATTTTCTTTTTTGCTTTTGGGGTCATAATGAACATTGGAAGGATCGAACGCGGTGAAATCCGGATAACCTTCTTTCGCTATCTCACAAATTCCGACAGCAGCCGGCGGCTCGGCATTGCTGTGATAAAAAATCACTTTGCCGCCAATCTTCATTTCGTCGCGAATATAATTCCGGGCTTGATAATTGCGGACGCCGTCCCAATGAGTAGTTTTATTTTTCGTCATTGCGAGGTCGTCAATTGAAAAAACTTCCGGTTCTGATTTTATTAACCAATATGTTGGCATATTTCTTCCTTTCAAAAATGATATGCAGATTTTATGATTAGCGTCTGCTTAAAAAGTGATTTCAAGAATCTTCCTGTGTACGATCTTTCATTTGCGGCAATTTCTTCCGGCGTTCCCACGGCAACAACTTCTCCGCCTTTTTCTCCAGCTTCCGGTCCTAGATCGATCACATAATCGGCACATTTAATGATATCGAGATTATGCTCGATGATCACTACGGAGTTTTTGTTTTCAATCAGCATCTGAAAACATTTTAAAAGTTTACTGATGTCGTCAAAATGTAATCCAGTAGTCGGTTCATCAAAAATAAAAAGAGTATGCTGATTTTTTTTCTGCTGTGAAAGATGTAACGCAAGTTTAACGCGCTGCGCTTCGCCGCCTGAAAGAGTGGTTGACGGCTGACCCAGCTTTATGTATCCCAAACCGACATCGGAAAGAACTTGAAGCAATGAAACGATCTTGCTGTTGTTATGGAAAAACTCGATTGCTTCATCAACGGTCATATCAAGAACTTCAACAATATTTTTGCCGCGGTAGGTTATCTCGCGTGTTTCTTTTTTGAATCGTGTTCCTTTGCAGTCGTCGCATTCTAAATAAAGATCGGCGAGGAACTGCATTTCTATTGTAATAGAACCTTCGCCTTGACACGTTTCGCATCTTCCGCCCGGCACGTTAAATGAGAAGTAGCCGGGTTTGTATCCCCGCGCTTTTGCCTGCGGAGTGTTGGCAAAAAGTTCGCGGATAATTTCGTATCCCTTCACATAACTAATCGGATTTGAGCGCGGCGATTTGCCGATAGGTGATTGATCTACAATTTCAATTTCATCTATGAAGCGCGCACCTTCAATTGAATCGTACTTGCCGAGCTTTGGCGGATTGCCGCCGTTAAGTTTAACTATTCCGCCGTAAAGAATATCATGCACCAAAGTTGATTTGCCCGAACCGCTGACGCCGGTTACGACAACAAAATTTTTCAGAGGAAACTCTACCGTAATGTTTTTCAGATTGTTTTCGCGTGCACCGATAATCTTGATCACTTCGCTCTTGTTTAAGCTGCGTTTTGCCGGAAGCGGAATTTCCAATTTGCCGGAAAGATATTTGCCTGTCAGCGACTTTTCATTTGCCATTATGTCGTCGCATGTGCCGGATGCAATTATTTCTCCGCCGTGAATACCGGCACGCGGACCCATATCAAAAATCAAATCCGATTCTTTCATCATCTCCGGATCGTGTTCAACAACCAAAACCGTATTGCCGAGATCGCGTAATGATTTCAATATCCTAATCAGCTTAGCATTATCCCGCGGATGAAGACCGATGGAAGGTTCATCCAAGACGTAAAGCGTTCCCATTAACGCCGAACCGAGCGAAGTTGCTAAATTAATTCTTTGCGTTTCGCCGCCGGAAAGTGTGCTGCTCAATCGATCCAGAGTTAAGTAACCAAGTCCCACGTCGTTTAGAAAAGTTAATCGTTTTATTATCTCGTCATGAAGCTGTTGAGCCACCGCTTTTTCGTATTCGGTTAGATTAAAAAGTTTAAAGAAAATCAGCGCTCTTTCGATCGACATTGTAATGATCTCATGAATCGATCTGTCGTCGATCTTAACTTGCAAAGCTTCACGGCGTAAACGAGAGCCCCGGCACGCCGCGCATAGAGTGTATCCTCGGTATTTACTCAGCAGAATCCGTATTCCCATCTTGTAAGTTTTTTCTTCGAGATGTTTGAAGAATCCGTTGATTCCGTCAAATCCCTTGAATCCTTCCTTCAAAAGAGCAACTTGTTCAGAATCTAATTCCTTGAACGGAATGTTGAGAGGAATTCTATTATTGTTATTGCGAATCAGATCGCGCAAATACTTGCTGTGCGTGACAGTTCGCCACGGCGCAACGGCTCCTTCAAGAAGAGTTAAGTTTGGATTGGGAACGATGAGATCCATTTCGTAACCCATCGTCTTGCCGAATCCTTGGCAAACGGGACATGCGCCGAACGGATTGTTGAATGAAAAAAATCTCGGTTCGGGTTCTTCGTAACGGATGCCGCAGCATTCGTAAAATCTGGTAAACTTTTTTGCTTCGTTCGAATCGGCATTGATGATTGCTAATCTGCCTTCACCTTCTTTGAACGCGGCTTCAATGGATTCGGCTAGCGTTTCTCTAACTTTTCCTTTTTTGATTTTGAAGCGGTCCAGCACAACAAAGATTTCTTGTTTCGATTTGGGTAGAGTTTTCGTTTCATTCAGATCAATTAAACTGTCTTTTAAAAAGATTCTGAAAAAACCTTTCTTGCGGAGAAGGTCAGCCTCTTCCTTAATTGTCCTTCCTTCGTGGATGTGAATGGGAAAGCCGAGATAAAATTTATTTTCTTCGTTTTGATTTTCCAGCCATTCGGAAACAGTTGCGACGGTATCTTTCTTAACTTCCTTTCCGCAGCTGAAACAAATTGTTCTTCCGATGCGCGCGTAAAGCAAACGCAGGTAGTCGTAAATCTCAGTACTCGTTCCAACCGTTGAGCGAGGATTTCTTCCGCCGGTCCGTTGTTCGATAGCAACCGCCGGAGAAATTCCATAAATAAAATCTACCTCCGGTTTATTCATTCTTTCAAGAAACTGCCGCGCGTAAGAAGAGAGACTTTCAACGTAACGCCGTTGTCCTTCAGCGTAAATCGTATCGAACACAAGCGACGACTTTCCGCTCCCGCTCACGCCGGTAAAAACAACCAGCTTGTTGCGCGGTATTTCCAGCGAAATGTTCTTTAGGTTATGCTGTCGCGCTCCTTGAACAATGATTTTGTTATCCGAGTATAAATTTTTCTTTGGCATTTTATGGTTTGATTCTTCTAAACAAAGTTACAAAAAATGAATTCAATCAAGAATTCTATCGAAATTCTTCCGGCAAAGATAAATTAATTGAAAAGCCTTAATTTTGATCAGCCAAATATCGAGTTCATATTGCGTAACAATAAAACCGTCAAAAAAATTCTTGTAATCAATACAAAGTATTTGGGCGACTTAATCGTTTGCACTCCGGCGCTTCGGGCTCTGAAGAAAAGCTTTTCCAATTCATCCATTTCAATTCTTGTTCGACAAGAATACAAAGAGGTTTTGACCGGCAATCCTAACGTTGATGAGATTATTCCGTTCGATTTTTCAATCAAGAAAATTTATGGTTTGGAAAGACTTAAGCTTGAATGGCAGTTTGTTCGGTATCTTCGTCGACAAAAATTTGATGCGGTTATTTCGCTCCAATCCGGTGACAGATATGCTCAATGGTCTTTTCTCACCGGCGCTAAAATTAGAGTGGCGCCTAAAAAGCAGAACATGAGTTTTCTGCTGACTGAAAAAGTAGAAGTCTATGAAGACACAATCAGTTACCTAAATTATTATTTAAAAATTGCCGAAGCCTTCGGAGCCGTTGCCGACGGACAACAAACAGAATTCCATCTCGACGAGAATTTCCGAAACCGATCTGAGACTTTCAATTCAGAACATAATTTCAGCAATGATAACCGCATAGTTGGCATTCACGTCGGCGCCAGCGAACCGACGAAAATTTGGCCGCTGGAAAACTTTGAGAACTTGATTGAGAAACTGTTGACTGACCACAAAGCAAAAATTGTTTTGTTTGTAGGTCCCGCTGAAAAAAAGATTGCCGAACGTTTTTCACAAATTCAGAACAGCAGAATCATAATAGCCGATACTTCGGGAAGCATTCAACAGCTTGCTTGGCTGATTAACTTGTGCCGGCTTTTTATTGCAAACGACTCCGGCGCTCGACACATAGCCGCAGCGCTGAATGTCCCGTCTATCACTCTGTTCCCGGATGATAAAATATCCTGCTGGAAGTTTTATGAAGAGCTGAGTAATCAACATTTCATAATTGGGAAACGCAACATGTCAAATCCAGCGAATATGTTTCTAGATTCGATAGATGTTGATACAGTTTATGAAAAAGTAAAAGAGATCATTTCGAAATGAAAATAGAAAATCCGAAAAATATTTTGATCATAAAATGGGGCGCGCTCGGCGACATCATCATGGGCACATCTGCAGTACGCTCTGTGAAAGAACATTTCCCAAATGCAAAAGTTACTCTGCTTTCAAATAGTTTGATAAATCAAATCGTTCCAGCCGGATCAATTGTGGATGAAGTTTTGATCTATGACGAGAAAAAATATTCGGGATTCAAATCTCTAATCGAACTTTTCAAAATTGTTTTTGAATTGAGGAAACGAAAATTTGATCTTGCAATAAATTTGCGCTGGACATCCGACAGATGTGCGGTGCTAACTTACCTCAGCGGCGCGAAGCACCGTGTCAGTTCAGGTCCTAAAAGAATGATGCGACTTTACAATATCCGCATCCCGCATCCGGTCGGAAGATACCAAGAGATTCACCGTAATCTTGATATAGTAAAAGCAGTTGGAGTAAAAGTGAATAATGAAACTCCGTTCATATTTATTTCTGAAAACCAAAGAGACTTTGCTAAGCAATTTTTTAGCGGCAACGGCTTGAGCAAGAATAACACGGTCTGCATTCATCCGGGCGCATCAAAGCCTGTGCGTGCTTGGCTGCCGGAACGATATAAAGTAATTGCTCACAAGCTCGTTGATGAACTCGGAGTAAACGTAATAGTAACGTGGGGAAACGGCGAGTACGAGTGGGCTAAATCTGTTGCAGGGGGAAGAGAAGGAAAAATATTTTTGGCACCGGAAACAATTGCAGTCGGTCATCTTGCGGCACTGATTCAAAATTCTTTCATGTGTATTACAAACTGCACCGGTCCAATGAACGTTGCCGTTGCAGTTCAGACGCCAACAGTTGCATTGCTCGGTTCAACCGATCCGCTTGATTGGTCGCCGTACGGAGAGATTCATCGCACGATTAAATCGCCATTAGTTAGAGAGACTTACACCGATGAGCAGGAAAGACAAGCAATGGAAGCGATAACCGTCGATCAGGTTTGGAATGTTGTTCAGCAGCGTATTCAAGAGTTACTAACTACTAACTACTA
>JAKAEE010000025.1 GCA_021820065.1 Bacteroidota bacterium
TACCTTGGGTTCTTTCCGGTGCTATGATTCTTGGTCTTGCAATTATGCTTGGCGGTTACTGGGCTTACGGTGTTTTGGGGTGGGGCGGTTACTGGGGATGGGACCCGGTTGAAAATTCAAGTTTGGTACCGTGGCTTGTGGGCGTTGCTTCAATTCATACCATGCTCGTTCAGAAAAAGACTCAAGAGAAGGGTGGAGGAAGCCGCTTTGTTAAAACTAATTTGATTCTTAGCGTTATGACTTATGTAATGGTTCTCTACAGCACTTTCTTAACAAGAAGCGGAATTCTCGGTGATGCATCGGTACATTCATTCGTTGATCCCGGAATGGCGGTTTATCTTTTCTTAATCATCTTTTTGTCGCTGTTCGTAATACTTGGTGTCGGTGGTATTGTTTATCGTTGGAAATATTTGACCGAACATTTTTCGTTTGAAGAAAATGTTTTATCGAGAGAGCTTGCCTTGTTCACCGGTTCGGTTGCATTGATAGCATCTGCAATAATTGTTTTAGTTGGAACATCGGCACCGTTAATCGGCACCACAGTTCAAACAAGTTTTTATAATGAGTTGAATCTTCCTATAGCGATAATAATCGGTTTACTGAACGGACTGAGCATCTTACTCAAGTGGAAGTTTACCGAGCGAAAAGATTTATGGAAACAATCTCGCTTTTCTGTTGCTGCTACAATTTTGTTTACCGCGCTGGTTGTAATATTCGGCGGTGTTCATAACATTATGCTTATTCTCCTCACGCTTTCTTCTTCGTTCGCACTTATCGTAAACGGCGAGATCGCTTACAAAATATTTCGCGGAAGAAAATCTTTCTTGGGTGCTTATATTGCTCACGTCGGCATTGCTCTTTTCTTAATCGGCGTGCTGGCAACAGCCGGGCATTCAAAACAAAAACAGATTGATCTCGTAAAAGGTGAAAAGGTTCACGTTCTTAATCATGACCTGACCTTCTTAGGTTATACGCCTTTCGACAACGGCAAGAAATATCATTTCAACGTTGAAGTTGCAAGCGGCGATAAAAAACAAGTCGTTTCGCCTATCATGTTCGTTGCAGATTTCAATAACAGCTTAATGCGCGAACCCGATATACTGGTTGGGCTGACACATGATTTTTATGTTGCGCCGGTCGGTTATTCCGATGGAACTGAAACTCCCAGCGGTACACCGGCAACAATGAAGAACGGCGATAAGGTAGATTTCGAAGGAAAGGAAATCGTATTCGATAAATTCAATATGCCGGCTGACATGAACGCTATGATGAACGGTAAGCCATTTAAGATTGGCGTTGAACTTACCGTGAAGTACAATGGCAAAGAAGAAAACATTGAACCTTATATGCAGAATGATGGACAAGGACCGAATTATGTTGCGGCGGAATTAAAGCCTGCTGATCTAAAAGTGACTATAACTTCGATGAACGCAACAGGCAAGGAAGTTAGTTTAGTTTTCTCAAAACTTTCCGGTGGGCAAAATGCCGCAGCACCGAGAGAAGTTTTAACAATTGATGCCAGTGTAAAACCTTTCATTAGTCTGGTCTGGATTGGTGTGCTTGTTATGGTCACCGGGTTTATTATTTCAGCATTCAGAAGATCGAGAGAATCTCTGGCGTAAAAAGAAGTATATAGTTAATCCGTTAGATAGAGCTTCATTAAGAAAATCGAGCAGTGGCGTTTTTACACTAGTTGCGAAACTGCAGTGGCAACAATTTGCAAAGTGCGCTATATTTACGGGAGACTTGGAGACGACATGAGACAAGTGGTTATCTACCCGGGCGAGGACAAATATTGGGTTGCTGAATGCCCTAGTCTTCCCGGATGTATCAGTCAGGGCAACTCAAAGGAGGAAGCAATCGCCAATATTCGCGAGGCAATTGAGGGATACATTGCCGTACTGGAAGAAGACAAGCTCCCGGTTCCGCCCGAAAGGTTTGAAACGATCCTCGTAGCCGTATGAGTTCGCTTCCGCGGATTTCCGGTCGTTAATGTGTGAAAGCATTCAGCAAGGTTGGATTCATTCAAAGAAGGCAACACGGAAGCCATATCATTCTTAGAAGAAACGAGCCGTTTGCGCAGTTGGTCGTTCCCGATCACAAGGAGTTAGACCGTGGAACGTTGAGAGCAATCATTCATCAAGCGGGTTTGACTGTTGAGGAGTTTGTGCGTTTGATATAAGCCGCTGCCGCATAGCATAACACGCCTAACAACGGCGCTCACTTTATGGAAAGGAGGATCATAAAATGAGAACAATTTCTTTACTCGCTTGCATCCTTCTTTTGGTCGGGTGCAGGGGTTCAAACCCTACCATGGAAAACCAGTATCCTAATCTCGATGAGCAGTTCAAATTGAAAGTGGGACAATCCGCAACGATCGACAACGGACAATTGTCTTTCAGCTTTGATTCCGTCCCGTCAGATAGCAGATGTCCCGAAGGAGCTATGTGCGTCTGGGCAGGCGATGCTATGGTGGTCTTGAAGTATTATACGGAAGACGGTATGGATACGCTCCATACTTATTTGGAGCCGAAGAGCATTGCACACGGTAATTATCAAATTCGATTACTGCTTCTATTGCCGTACCCAAAGGTACCACAGAGAATCTTCCCAAATGATTACATTGCTAAATTTATTGTAACCAGAGATTGGCGTCAAAGACTTGGTAAATCCTAGCTGCTCTTATGTGGTATTAATTGTTGTTTCAACTTGCAAAGCAGCATGAGGACGGCACAATACAAAACACTGCCGATCCTTTTGCCTGCCAATGGTACTGCAAGCAGGCAGGAATTGTTTTATCTAACAACAAAATAAAACGGATTCTGACATGAAGAAATTAATTGTGTTACTTATTGTGGTTTTGCCAATCGTAATTTCTGCACAAGCGCACTTCGGAAGCGTTAAAGTTGGAATGTTCTCTCCAGGCGCAACTAGTGCCGGATTTATCATCGGTTACGAGGGCGGCTGGAATATTGACGATAATTTTATTGTAGGATGGAGCGCGGACTGGTTCAACAAAAATTATGTTGACCAAAAGTTAGTTGCGGAGTTCAATGATTTTTACGGTCCCAACAGTACATTGAATGAACTGAGAGCCAAAACAAATCTTCATGCAATTCCGCTTATGGGCAGTGTTACCGGAAGCTGGCCGATTGCACCCAGAGCGCGCGCATTCGTTACTGGCGCTGCTGGGATTGAAGTGCTATTAATTTTCTACCGGAATTATGAAAATCCTTCAAACGATGAATTCCAAGGCGCGTTCGATTTTGCGTGGAGATTGGGCGGCGGTGTTGCCTATGAGTTAGGAAGACGGTCCGATGCTTTCGTGGAAATCGATTATCATTATTCACAGCCAAGCTGGGAATATAATGTAACCGATTCCGTTTCAGGCAAGAAAAAAGTTTTCGAACGCAAGTACGATATGAGCGGCATTATGCTGCGCGCCGGATTTAGATTTTACTTTTAAAAGGGGAAGGGAAGAATATCTGTAATCATCAAAACTAGACTATCATCTGCCGTTTAGAATAACTTTGTTGTTGAAGGGATCTTCTCGATCGGAATTAAAGTTTGGTTTGTAATAATCGTGGCTTTCCATAGCTTGAAACCATCCGTTGTGCAGTCTGCACTTGTCCATAAGCGCTAAAGCTTTATCATACTCAGAAGCTCTGATGGGACGATCAATCAAAATATTCTTGTGGGATTTGTTCGTCGGGAAATATTGCGACATAAGTGAAATGTGAACGTTGGGACTTAATTCCTCCGCAATAAACTGAAACACTTTTTCCGATTCTGCAAGTCCGTTCGGTAAAACCAAGTGTCGGATAATCAAACCTCTAACGACAACATCGCCATCATAAATTAATTCATCGCCAACTTGGTTGAACATTTCTTTTATGGCATTCTTGGCGTGATCAAAATAATTATCAACTTTGGAATAAGTTTTACCGTATTCGTTGCTGCCGTATTTTAAGTCCGGCAAATATATGTCGATCACGCCGTCGTAAAGTTTCAGCATTTCAACAGAATCATATCCGTTTGTGTTGTAGATGATTGGCAGATTCAAACCTTTTTGCGCCGCGATGTAAATTGATTTCAATATCTGAGCGGAAAAGTGAGTCGGTGAAACCAATCCGATGTTGTGGCAATTTCTATTTTGCAGCTCAATCATTATATCGGCAAGATGGTCAAAAGAAACTTCATGCTGTCTTTCAATTTTCCAGTTCTGACTAATCTCATAATTCTGGCAGAACATACATCTTAAGTTGCAGTTGCCGAAAAAAATGTTTCCCGCACCTCTTGAACCGGAAAGAACCGGTTCTTCTCCGTAATGTGCCGTGTAAGAAGAAACAATCGGAAGTTCTAGACTTTGACAAATGCCGTATTCACCGTTTGTACGGTCAACCTCACAGTCTCTAGGGCAGCTTTTGCATGATTTCAGAACATCGAATGCAATTTCGGCTCTTTTTTCAAGTTCGCCGTTTAAAAGCCTTATATATGATGGAACGAATTTCATTCTTTCTTTAACTTAATGATTAGACGCCGGTTCAAAAAAATATTTACTTCACCTATAAAAATAACTCTCAAACCTTCGATAATAAAGTATCAAAAACTAACAGCCAAAAACTTTTATCCGAAATGCATAAATACATTTATTCCACACTTCAATTAAAACAAGGGCAGCAATGGCGCTATTAAACTGGCAATCCGATTTTACTGTTAACGTTTGCGAAATTGACAAACAACATCAAAAGCTGGTTGAAATGATAAACAATTTACACGACGGTATGAAAGCCGGAAAAGGAAAAAAAGTACTCGGAGATATCCTTGCTAACCTTGTCAAATACACCGAGTTTCATTTCAAATATGAAGAAAAATTATTTGAACAATACGTTTATCCGGAAACTCTTGCTCATAAAAAACAGCATTCCGATTTGGTTAGTCAAGTTCAGAATTACAAAAAAAGTTTTGAGAGCGGTGAATCGGTTTTGAGTATGGAGATAATGAGCTTTCTAAAGGTTTGGCTTATGGACCATATTGTTGGCTCTGATAAAAAATACAGCACATTTTTTAACAGCCGCGGTGTTAATTAAGTTTTTTACCCTACATAAGCACATCTCAAAATCCCTAGAAGCAGCCCACGTTACCCTCGCGTGGGTTGTTTCTTTTAAACGATAACTCTTTTTGGTTTGCAGAATTTAAACCAACCGACGACAGTAATTAACTGGGAGAATTCTCCTTCTCAGCTATTTAGTTTTGTATTTTTTCATCGATAATAAGTTTAGAAGTAGATACAAAAAGGGGAGTCAAATGGCTGTATTGAATTGTTGGGAATTCAAAAAGTGCGAAAGAATTCCGGGCGGAGCTAAAGCAGCGGAACTGGGAATTTGCCCGGCGGCTGTTGAATCGCGCACAACCGGTATGAACAGGGGACTTAACGGTGGACGCGCATGTTGGGCAATTGCCGGAACGCTCTGCGATGGTGCGGTTCAGGGAACATTTGCCTCGAAATTATCTAACTGTCTTAAATGTAAATTCTACCAGCTTGTAAACGAAGAGGAAGGCGTAAATCATCAAAGCGTCGGAGACATCTTGGCAAAGTTGAGATAGTTTTATTATTTCAAACTACTTCAATGAATTCAAAGCATCCAGATTGGCGTTGATCGTTTTATCCAAATCTTCTTTCGTGTGCGCCGTAGATACGAATAACGCCTCGTACTGTGCCGGCGGAAGATAAACACCACGATTCAGCATACCGTGAAAATATTTTCCGAAAAGTTTTGTGTTGGATTTAACTGCGGAATTAAAATCCGTAACCGGTTCTTCGGTGAAAAACAAAGTCATCATTGAACCGACACGATTAAGCTGATAATTTTTCCCGACCGACTTCAAATTATTTCGAATTCCATTTTCCAAGTATGCTGATTTCTCTTCCAGAATTATATAGACATCAGGATGGTTCTTGATGTAAGTCAAAGCTGCAAAGCCGGCATTCATTGCTAAAGGATTTCCGCTCAATGTTCCGGCTTGGTAAACCGGTCCGCTCGGAGAAATAATTTCCATAATTTCTTTTTTACCGCCGTAAGCGCCTACCGGCAAACCGCCACCGATAATTTTTCCAAACGTTGAAAGATCCGGTTTAATGCCAAGAATTTCTTGCGCTCCGCCTTGAGCTAATCTGAATCCGGTCATTACTTCATCAAATATTAGAACAATTTTTTCTTGGCTGCATAGCGCTCGCAATTCTTTAATGAATGAATCGGTTGCGCGAACAGTTCCCATGTTTCCAACAACCGGTTCAATTATGATAGCCGCAATTTGATTCTTGTTTTCGTGAAGTAAATTCTTTACGGAATTAATATCGTTGAAGTCAGCAACAAGCGTATCAGCCGCATTTCCTTTGGTTACGCCGGGACTTGTTGGAACGCCGAATGTGAGTGCGCCGCTTCCGGCTTTGATCAAAAAGAAATCACCGTGACCATGATAGCATCCTTCGAACTTGATAATTTTTTCTTTACCGGTATAACCTCTTGCAGCGCGGATCGCGCTCATCGTAGCTTCTGTTCCGCTGTTTACCATCCGCACAATTTCAATCGATGGAACGAGTTCAGAAATAAGTTTCGCCATCTTTACTTCGATTTCTGTCGGCGCTCCGAAACTTGTTCCGTTTTCAATCGCGGTCTTTAGCGCTTCAATTATAAATCCGGGATTGTGCCCGAACAAATGTGGTCCCCAGCTTCCTATGTAGTCGATGTATTCGTTTCCATCAACGTCGATCATTTTAGAACCGATACCTTTGGAAATGAATCGTGGTGTTCCACCTACGGACTTGAATGCCCGCACGGGTGAATTAACTCCGCCGGGAATATATTTTTGTGCTTCCTCAAAGAGTTGCTCGCTTCTGGTAGTTCTCATCGATTCTCCGCTCAAAATTATTTTCTAAAGAAACATGGACAAAAATACGCTACTTAGAGTTAATTTAAAACTAGCTTGGCAATACAAGGATATTATTTATTTTTGAAAAGTACATTTGGAGAGAAATAATGATTCATCATATCACCGGAAAGCAGCACAACTCAAAAATGTGTTTTGTTTGCGGATTGAAAAATAAATTTGGTATCCACGCTCACTTTTATGTGACGGAGAACCGTGAGTTGATAGCAGTATTCACACCATCAGAGGAACATCAGAGCTATCCCGGTAGATTGCACGGCGGCATTGCGTCGGCAATACTTGATGAAACGATAGGCAGAGCAATTCTAAACAAATATGAAACTGAAGTGTGGGGAGTGACGATTGACTTAAGCGTTAAGTTCAAAAAACCAATTCCGTTAAACGAGGAGTTAAAGGTAATAGGTAGAATTACAACGGAGAATAACCGGATGTTTGAGGGTACAGGGGAAATTATTTTAAGCAACGGAGAAATTGCTGTTACCGCAGCCGGGAAATATCTCAAAGTCCCTCTAGAAAAGATTACTGAATTTAATAGAGAAGAAAATGAGTGGAGAGTTGTTAATCTGGAAACAGACCCGAAAGAAATTGAAATATAAATTTGATTTAATTAAGTGTGCGCAAGCTGGGGTAACGCAGTACAATCAAACCGGAAATTAGAATTAAGATAATCGAATTGATTAAAATTGCAGTTGGCGATCCGAATAATTCAGCTAACATGCCGATCCACAAAGCTCCGACAGGAAAAAGCGCAAAGAAACCAAAGCTGTAAATGCTCATTATTCGTCCGCGGAATTCCTCCGTAACCATCGTTTGAATTAATCCATTTGCAAGATTGAACATAGTAATTATCGCCGCACCGTAAGCCATCAACAACGTTAGCGAAAGCCATAGAGATCGGTTAAAAGAAAAAGCGAACAATAAAACCGGCAATGTTAATGCTGTGATTGATAAAACATTTCCTCTTACGATGTATTTATTTACTGTTGCAATAATCAAAGCGCAGATAACAGCGCCCAAGCCCCGCGCAGATTGAAGAAATCCGTTTGTTGTCGCATCGCCGTGCAGAATATTTACAGCCCATGCCGGGAAAATTGTAACCAGATTCATTCCGAAAAAATTTAGATTTACTACAACAAGCATAATCACTACAATATTTTTTTGTGATTTCAGATAAGTAAATCCTTCTTTGATATCTTTGAAAATGGATTTTTCACTCTTCACTTTTATTACCCTAGGGAGTTTCATTTGCAGCAAATTGCCTATGACGGCAAGAAATGAAATCCCGTTGATTGTAAAGCACCATGCCGGGCCGAAGAGTGCATAAGTTATTCCTGCAATCGCCGGGCCTATGGCAGTAGCAGTATTGAACATTGTTGAATTCAAAGCTATGGCATTGATCAATTCTTCTCTTGCAACCAGCTCGTTCACAAACGCCTGGCGTGCGGGCGCTTCAAAAGAATTTGCCGCGCCAAGAAAGAATGCCAGCATCAATATTAATCCTGGAGTAATGATGTCTGTAAAAGTTAATGCGGCAATTAAGAATGCGAGAAACATCATTATAGATTGAGTGAATAGCAAAATGGTTCTGCGCGGATACCTATCGGCAATCACTCCGGCGTAGAACGTAAATAACCACGCGGGAATACCAGTGGCAAATCCGACATAGCCAAGAAAAGCTGGTGAGTGAGTTAATTCAAAAACGAAGAATGCAAGCGCAGTTGTTTGCATCCAAGTGCCAAACAGCGAAGTCATTTGACCCCAGAACCACAAACGGTAATTACGATATCTTAAAGCGGCAAAAGTAACACGCCAACTAAATTTCTGTTTTAGATTTTCCGAAAAATTTTTAGCTCTTTCTTTTTGAGAATCAGAATTATTTTCAGTGATCTGAATTTCTTCAGAAAAATCATCCATACAAGATTAATCTATCTGTTCGTTTGCAATAATTATCTATTCTTCTCTAAATACTTAACCACATCTTTCGCAAAGTAAGTCAAAATCATATCTGCGCCGGCACGTTTAATCGCTGTTAACGATTCCATCATGACTCGCTCTTCATCAATCCAGCCCATTTTGCCGGCAGCTTTTATCAGTGAATATTCTCCGCTGACCTGGTAAGCTGCAGTCGGCATCTGGAATTTTTCTTTGACACGCCAGATAATATCAAGGTAAGCGCCAGCCGGTTTAACCATAATGATATCAGCACCTTCTTCAATATCTGTTTCCGCTTCGCGCAAGGCTTCGTTCGCGTTTGCAATATCCATTTGATGAGAACGTCTGTCTCCAAATGCCGGTGCCGATTCTGCGGCGTCTCTGAACGGACCGTAATAACCGGAAGCGTACTTCACCGCGTAACTCAAAATAGGAATTTCGGTAAAGCCCTCGTCATCCAATGCTTTGCGAATTGCACTCACGCGTCCATCCATCATGTCAGATGGCGCAATAATGTCGGCTCCCGCCTCAGCATGAGAAATTGATTCTTTGACAAGCAGATCAACTGTTTCGTCATTTAGGATTCTCTCGCCGTCCAATACTCCGCAGTGACCATGTGAAGTATATTCGCACAAGCAAACGTCTGTTATAACTAAAAGTCTTTTGGTTCCTTTTTTAATTGCTCTCACAGCTTTTTGAATAATTCCATTCGGATCGTATGCGCCGGAACCGGCTTCATCTTTGTGATCAGGAATTCCAAATAAGATGACTGCCGGTATTCCAAGCTTTTCAATCTCTTTGCATTCTTCTACCACAACATCGATGGACATCTGGTAAACGCCGGGCATCGATTTAACTTCCTTTTTTACTTTGCTGCCCGGAACAACGAACAACGGATATATTAAATCATTCTTTGTAATTGTTGTCTCGCGGACCATATCGCGCAAAGTTGAATTGTATCTTAATCTGCGTAATCTTTTTGTTGGGTAAGTAGCCATTTTAACCTCCGGTTTATGAGTGTAGAGTGAAGAACGTAGAGTGCAGAATTATTTAATGCCTTTTGCAGTTTTTATGCTGCTTGTCAATAATCTTTCTAGTTCATCACAATCTCTATTTAAACTTTCATACTCTTGATTATTTATTACTTCAGTTTCTTTTAACAATCTTAACCAGAACTGAGATTCTCTAGCTTCCTTGAGAGAAATAGATAATTTATAAATGAAATCCTTTTTGCTAGACGCACTTTGAGCTTCCGAAACGTTTGCGCCAATCGACGTTCCAGATCTTAATAACTGTTTATGAAGAGGTTCGTATGATTTATCTTTTTGAATTAAATATTTGTAAAGTTTTGCAATTCTAACAGAAAAATTGAAAGCTTTTTGATTTAAAATACTTCCATAAATTATCTGAGGTTCAAAAACTTTAGCCATTTTCCACTCTACACTCTTCGTTCTACACTATATTCAAACTTTCTTTGATTCTTATATATACCGCTTCCGAATTCTTAATACAGTCTCCGACAGAAATTCCGCCGCGATAGTTCCCGCTAAGAAAAATTCCGGGATTTTCTTTTTCAAATTTATCAAAATAATTTTCGTGTTCTATATATCCCACGTTATATTGCGGAATCGCCTTCTGCCACAGTTTTTCCCTAATAAATAAAGGGTCAATGGTGATTTTCATAGTTTCTTTAAATTCGCCAAGAACAAGGGCAATCAGTTTTTGCTTGTCTAGATCAAACAGATGTGGTGAGCGCGCACCGCCGACAAACAGCGTGAACGAGGCATTTTCGTCGTTGCACCTGTTCGGAAAAATTGTCGAGCTCCAAATTGCGCCCAGATAAGATTTTTTTTCTTTTGATGGAATTAAATATCCGAAACCGTCAAGCAATTGACCTATTGATGACTTCTTGAAGCCAATGTATAAAACCATTACCGGCGGATAATAAATTTCTTCAAAGTGCTTTGAAAGATTTTGATCCAATCCCTTAAATATTTTAGCAGCGATGTAAGCCGGGACAGTTGATAAAACATAATCAGAAATTTCCTCACGCAACTTGCCGTCTTTCTCATAAATTACTTTCCAGCCGCTAGTGCTGTGTTCTACACTCTGCACTCTACACTCGTAGTTAATCTTTCCGTTCAGCTTATTTGCAATAGCTTGTGGGAAAATCTGCATGCCGTTAACGAATGAAAACATTTTGGCGCTTTGCTTAGATTGCTCGGCGCGCTGCTTACGTTCACGTGCGCCCTTAATCATTCCTTTGATCAAGCCGCCGTAAATTTCTTCAAGTCGATATAGTTTTGGAAAAGCTGATTTGACGCTCAACTTATTCGGATCGCCGGCAAACACACCGCTGACAAACGGATCGATTGCATAATCAAGGAACTCTTGTCCCAGTCTTCTCCTCACAAATTGCGACATGCTTTGATAATAACCATCGTCGGATTTACCTATGAACGGTTCGGCAAGTAAACGGAGCTTTGCTTTCGTGGAGAATAATCTTGTTTTGAAAAAAGCCGGCGGGGATGTGGGCAGAGGCAGCAACTTTCCGTCTCTTAAAATGTAACGTATGTTGGAAGACTCGCTGGCATAAATCATTTCGTTAGAAAGTCCAACTTCATCAACCAACTGACGAATTAAAGGTGTCGTTTCAAGTCCGCTGTTTGGACCGTAATCAATTAAGAAACCGTCTTCGCTGGAAGTTCGCATCGAACCGCCGGGCTCACCTGAGGATTCAAGAATCTTAATATCGTACCCGTCCTTATCAAGCCAGTATGCAGTTGCAAGCCCGGAAATTCCGGCGCCGAGAATAGTTATCTTTTTTTTGTTGTTCATTTTATTTTTCCGTGAAAGGTGAAACGTCAAAGGTGAAAAGTGATTAACGTATCACACTTTTTGTTTTACAATTTCTGCTAGCGCTTCAATAAATAAATCCGAATCGTTCAATCCTTTCATCACGATATAATTTTCGATTCCGCATTTGTCGGCAACACGGCGGTATTCAATGTCAAGTTCGTACAAGGTTTCAACGTGGTCCGATACAAAGCTTATCGGAACAACTAATAAATTTTTTTTATTCTTCAGCGCGAGCTCTTCAATCATCGATGCTGTTGCCGGTTCCAGCCATTTCATCGGTCCAACTTTACTTTGAAAACATAAATGATGTTCATGTGAATGTTTTCGTGCATTCATCACTGCCTTCACGGTTTCTTTGATATGGTTACTATAGAGATCACCTTTCTTAACCAAACTTACCGGTGTACCGTGAGCACTGAAAACGATTTGCACTTCGCGCCTAACTTTTTCCGGGAACTGAAGAATTGTCTCATCAATCCGTTGATTGATTGCAGCAACATATTTTTCGTCAGCATAATAATCATTAATAAACACAAGCTTTGATGCTTCACTCTTATAATGACGTTTCCATTCGTTGAACGAAGAACCGGTTGTTGTTATCGAATAATGCGGATACAAGGGGAGAAGAATTATCTTTTCATAATTTGCTTTCTCAACCTTTGCAACTGTTTCATCAGTCAACGGTTTCCAATAGCGCATAGCTAGGTGAACGTCGAGCGAAGGATAATCTTTGCGGAGATTTTTTTCGAGCATCGATCTTTGCTTCTCAGTCCATTCGTTTATTGGAGATTTTCCGCCGATGAGTTTGTATTCTCCCACAACTTTGGGTGCACGACGGCTGGAAATAATTTTCGCAAAAAGTTTTTGTCCGAATGGAAGATTGAAAATATCCGGATCGCAAAAAAGATTAAACAAAAATGGTTCCACGGCATCAAGTGAATCCGGTCCGCCTAAATTGAAAAGTACCACCGCAATCTTTCGCACAAAAAAATACCTTTATTAAGATTTATTTTTCAACGTTAAAACTAAGAAACTCTTTTTACCGATTTGAACCGCCTAACAAATTCAATATGCAGCGGCTTGTCGCGATACTTGCATTCTTCTTTGTTCTTCAATTCTTCCTTACTATAGCTTGAGTTGATTTCGCGAACTATAACTTTTTTATCTGTTTCATTGACCGTATAACGAATTCTCCAAGCTCTGTATTTTAATTCAAAAACATTTTTATTCAATTTGCCGGCGGTTTTCTGCTGTGAAATTCTTTTCCTTACAGAATCAGCTGGATTAAACTCAAGTTGCAGCTGAGCGAAACTTGCTAAGTTAATGCCAGCATTCTCTTTTAACCATGAGCATTGTTTCTCGGATTGTGATTCGAAAATTACTTTGTAAATACTTGCGAAATCCTTTTTAACCCACCCCGTCAATGCATCCGGGAAGGAATCTGAATATGGAAGATACGGTTTGATATCGAGTACCGGCGAACCATTAAGTATATCAGATTCTGAAATAAATATTTTCAACCCGTCAACTTTTTCCAGCTTGACGCAACTCATTCCAATATGATTCGGTCTATATGGCGCGCGCGTAGCAAACACACCGACTTTCTTTCTTGTGTGTCTCGGCGGGGTGACAAGCGGTTTCCAATTTTTGTTCAAATGAAATTGGTACAGAACCCAAATTCGCTCAAAACCGTCGAGATATTTTAACGCCTGCTGAAAATTATTTTTTGGATTGAGTTCAATAACTGAAATCTTTTCACCGGCGAGGATTCCTTGCCTTGGAGTTTCATATCTTTGCACCAATTCCGAATGCACAGTTCCGATCGGTTTGATTATAATTTCGCTGGTGATCAAACAGTTCTCGAGTATCTTGCTGTGTCTTCTTTCCGTTCGATATATCCGTCAAAGTTCATCGCAATATTCCGTATGAGCAAACGTCCCATTTCTGTAACAGCTAATTTTCTGTTTTTAATTTCAACAAGTCCATCGGCAATAAACTCAACCATTCCTTCCAAGCCTTTGCTGAAATATTTTTCGAACTCGATGCCGAATTTCTTATCAACCGAATCGAAATCAAGTTCGAAGTCGCACATAACTTTTGTAATCACGTGACGGCGAAGCACATCATCTTCGGTAAGATAAACGCCGCGTTCGATAGGCAAAGTTTCATTACTTAACGCTTCGAAATATTCTTTTTCTTTTTTGACGTTCTGCGCATACGCTTTTCCGATCTGGCTGATCCCGGTAATTCCCATGCTGTACAAATCGGCGCCGGCGTGTGTGCTGTATCCTTGAAAATTTCTGTAAAGTTTTTTTTCTCTCAACGCAACGGCGAGTTCATCGGTCGGTTTTGCAAAATGGTCCATCCCAATGAAAACGTATCCGGCATCGGTTAATTTTTCAATCGTCATTTTAAGTATCTGAAGTTTTTCTTCCGGCGTAGGCAAATCTTCCGGTTTGATCAAAGCCATATGTTTCTTCATCCACGGAACGTGCGCATAGTTGAAAACAGCGATTCGATCCGGAGAAATATTGATTGTAGCATCTACGGTTTTTGCAAAAGTTTCTGCCGATTGAAACGGAAGTCCGTAGATCAAATCAAGATTAATGCTTTGGAATCCGAGTTCACGAACCCAGCTTACAACTTGGCGCGTCATATCTTCCGGCTGAACTCTATTAACTGCTATTTGAACTTTCTCATTAAAATCCTGAACGCCCATGCTAATTCGGTTGAACCCGCCGTAGCGCAACGCTTCCAGATGTTCTTTTGTTAGTCCTCGGGGATCGATCTCGCATCCTTCCTCGGCAGTGGGTTTAAATTCAAAACTTTTGTTGATGTATGAAACCAAATCTGTAATTTCATCAGGATCGAGATGAGTCGGTGTTCCTCCTCCCCAATGGAGCTGCACAACTTTCCGGTTAGGTACAATAAACGTTCGTAGCAAATCAATTTCGTTCTTCAAATATTTGATGTAATCTTTAATGCGGTCGCGATTGCGCGTGATGATCATGTTGCAGCCGCAGAAATAACAGAGCGTATCGCAGAAGGGGAGATGATAGTAGAGAGAAAGATCCGGCGGATTCGCTTCGTTGTTGGTTCGGATGATTTCGTCTAAATATTTTTCAGATGTAAACGATTCGTTAAAATGCGGCGCGGTAGGATAACTTGTGTATCGCGGACCCGGTTTGTCATACTTTTTAATCAATTCCAAATCTATGTTAAACATCTTTCACACTTCCTTAATGAAAGTTTTTACTTTCTTCTTTTATAACATCGACAAGATATTTTGCGTTTTCAGGAGCGACATCCGGCAGTATTCCGTGACCGAGATTGAAAATGTGTCCGGAACCTTTTCCGAATGATTCCAAAACTTTTACGGCTTCTTCTTTAATCTTTTTCTTATTTGCATATAAAACTGTAGGATCAAGATTACCTTGCAGAGCAACTTTATCGCCAACAGATTCTCTTGCGGCATTCAAATCAATTGTCCAATCAAGACCAATTACATCGGCGCCGGCTTCCGCAATCTTATCCAGTTTGTAATGAACTCCTTTTGCAAAAACTATCACTGGCTCATCCTTACGTTTAATCTGCGAAATTACTTTTTGAATATAACGCAAAGAAAATTCTTCAAAGTCTGTTTGCGAAAGCAAACCGCCCCAAGTATCAAATATCTGTACCACATTGGCTCCGGCTTCAATCTTAGCAGAAAGATAATCTGCAACAGCATTGGAAATTTTTTCTAAAAGTTTGTGAGCAGCAGTGGGTTGGTTATAAATGAATTTCTTAATCTCAGAAAAATTTTTCGAACCGCCGCCTTCAACCATGTACGTCATCAGCGTCCAAGGCGAACCGGCGAATCCGATTAACGGAACGCGTCCGTTCAATTCCTTTTTCGTAAGTGATACTGCATCAAGGACATACTTCAAATTTTTAGTCGGGTCAATATCTTTAAGCTTATTAACATCATCTACGGTTCTTATTGGGTCGTAAAACTTAGGACCTTTGCTTTCAATCATTTCCAATTTCATTCCCATTGCTTCCGGGATAACAAGTATATCAGAAAAAATAATTGCGGCGTCAACGCCGATAATATCAACCGGTTGAATCGTAACTTCTGCGGCAAGTTCCGGTGTTTTGCACATCGTTAGGAAATCTGCCTTTTCACGAACAGCGCGATACTCAGGTAAAAATCTTCCAGCTTGGCGCATGATCCAAATCGGCGTTCGCTCAACCGGTTGTCGTCTGCATGCTCTGAGAAATAAATCGTTTTGAAGTTTTGTCAATTGCTCTCCGTTTAAGCTACGTGTGCTGTTATGTGAAAATATTTAATAATGGCTTCCGATACTCCGTTAAGAGAAAACGTATCCGGCACTATATGCACCGTCAAACCTTTCTTTCTAATTGCGTTTTCTGTTGTTGTGCCGATTGCGCAAATGATGTGTGCATCAAAGAATTTATCCGGATCAGTAACGTTCATCAATGTTAAAAAGTTGCTAAAAGCAGAAGGACTGGTGAAAACAAAAACATTCGGATGCTTCTTTTGTATTTGCTTGTGTTCGTTTTTCAAATCGCTCAATTCATTCTGAAGCACATCATAGACCGGAACAGAGAAAACTTGGGCGCCCTTTTCCGACAAGCTCATGTTCAATTCACCTCGTGATAAGGAAGATCCTGGAATGAAAAACTTTTTATTTTTTATATCTATCTCAGAAAACTTTTTGATCAGTCCATTTGCACTGAATTCGTCTGGCAAAATTGTTACTGTTAAACCGAGTGATTCACATTCTTCAGCGGTGCTTTTCCCCACAGCCGCAATCTTTACTTTCGATAAGTTTAATTTGTGTCGCTGCATAATCTCGGCAAATACCTCAACTGCATTTGACGAAGTGAAAACCATATAATCGAAATTAACGAACATCTTCAACGCTTCATCCAACTCAGGCGAATTAAAAATCGGCACGACTTTAATTGTTGGAAAAAAAACAAGAGCGGCACCATAATCGGCTAATATAGAAACAGATTTAAAAGCTTCTTCCTTGCTCTTAGTAACCAAGATGGTTTTATTTTTTAATAATGAATTCAATTTGCTCGTGTGCTTTTATAGATTTCATTTAATACGTCCGAAGCGCCGGCTTTGAGTAAATCTTTCGCAAGCTTTTGTCCTAACTTTTCCGGATTCTGTTTCGAGCCGCGCATTTTTTTTCTGAACGTTATTGAACCGTCAATTGAACCGACAACCGCATCAAGGTAAAGCCCGCCCGGTTGCAATTGTGCATACGCACCGATTGGAACCTGGCATCCGCCTTCAAGAGTTTTAAGCAAAGCACGCTCTGCAAGGACCGCTTTATAAGTAGCATCGTGATGAATCGATTTTAAGACTTTGTCCGCTAACTTGTTATCAGAACGAATCTCGATTCCCAAGGCGCCTTGTCCAACAGCCGGAAGAATTTCATCCACTTTTATAATGGAAGAAATATTTTTATTCATTTTTAATCGCTCAACGCCGGCGCGTGCCAAGATTATTGCATCCCACTTCGATTCCAAAAACTTTTTGATTCGAGTTGGAACATTGCCGCGGAGTTCTTCGATTTTAATATCGGGACGAAAATGAAGAAGTTGAGAACGGCGGCGAAGTGATCCGGTTGCAACAACAGCGCCTTCCGGTAGATCTTTTAGCGTCATTCCTTTCTTGCGGGCAATTAAAACATCTTCAACCGGATGACGTTTTGTCACTGCGGCAAGTTTTAATCCTTTTGGAAGTTCCGTTTGCAAATCCTTCAAGCTGTGAACGGCAATGTCAATCGAACCTTTCAATAGTTCGTTCTCAAGTTCCTTGGTGAACAATCCCTTGTCGCCAATCTTGGAAAGCGCAACGTCTAAAATTTTATCTCCCTTCGTATTAATAATTTTTATTTCGACGGAAAGATTTTTATTCTTTCGTTCCAATTCTTTCTTAACAAATTTGGCTTGCCAAAGTGCAAGCTCGCTTCCGCGTGAACCAATAACCAACTTAATTTTTTTCATCGTTGCCTTCTGAATTATGATTTTCCTCGGCGTCGCTTTTGCCGTTAGTAGGAAAATCCTCAAGATTGAAAAGTTCTTTCAATATCAATGTGTTTGTTAAAACCTCTTTTATGTTTGCGCCCGATTCGGCAAAACCTCTGAGCTTAACAGTCGGGTTATGCAGCAGTCGTCCAACCATGCGGCGTGTCATATCTTCAATCTTTGTAAAATCTTCATCACTTACTTTATTCTTAATTTTTTCCAGCTCATCAAGTCTGATCTCTTCGAAAAAGCTGCGGATCGATTTTATAGTCGGCACTACATCCAGCGTATTGTACCAATTGAAAAATCCAACCAATTCTTCCATGACAATTTTTTCTACAAGCGGAATTTGTTCTTTCCGTTTCTGCATGTTCTGATCAACAATGATTTTCAACGAATCCATATCGTGATAAAACACATTATCGATTTTGCGAACATCCGGGTCGATATCGCGCGGAACTGCAATGTCCATCAGAACAACCGGTGTTCCTTTTCGTTTCTTCATTGCAGTTTTAATCTCATCGGCGTGAATTATAAGTTCGTTTGAACTTGTTGCGCTAATTATTATATCGAAATTGTGCAGATGTTCTTTTAGGAATTGAAACGGAACAATCTCGCCGTGAACTTTCTCGGCAAGTTTCTCCGCGCGCTCAATTGTGCGGTTTGATATAGTAATTTTGCCAACTCCTTTATCGCGCAAGTGAATAGCTGCGAGTTCTCCCGATTCTCCTGCGCCAATGACCAACGCGGATTTTTTTTCTAGATTGGCAAAAATCTTTTCAACGACTTGAACCGATGCATAACTTACAGTTACTGCGCCTTCGCCGATCGTTGTTTCTTTAATTGCGCGTTTACCTACTTTTATCGCGGTGTCGAAGATTCTTCGTGAAATTGAACCGGCAAAATCGAGATCCTCGGAAATTTCGAAAGCTTCTTTCACTTGCCCGAGAATTTGGCTGTCGCCGATAACCATTGAATCAATACCAGAGGCAACAGAGAACAAATGTTTTACCGCTCCGCACGAGAAAAATCTTGTAAAATATTCCGGCTTAATTCCATCAATTGGTTTTGCCTGAAGGAGCGAACCGATGATTGAATTTACATCGAGCCCTTCGGTTTGGGGAAATCCCAAAATTTCGGTACGGTTGCATGTGGAGATTACAACGCCTTCGGAGAAAATCTGTTCTTTCAAAAGGGGAATAAGCGAAACGATTTCGTCGCGGTTGAGATGCAGCGCCTCCCGCAGTTCGAGAGAGGAGGTTCTGTGATTTATTGATATACCTATTAAATTCATTTTGAACTATTAATAGAAAGAATGAAATGTCCTAGCAAGAGAATTCGTAACTATCAATGATGCAATCGCCACAATAAATCCAATCAAAGAAAAAATTATGAATTTTTTTCCGTACAAATTTGCAATCCACTTGCTTGTTATTCCCACGCCGTAAACAAGCCAAACGAATAATGTCCCGGTCAGTTTGGGATCGAAATAACTGAAATCCGGAAACGCTTTCGGTAGCCAGATAATTCCAATTACTATAGCAAGAGTTAAAAGTATAAAACCTATAACCGCGGCGTAGTAACTAAGCTTCTCCAAAATTTCCAAACTCGGTAACCGATTGAATATCAATCCGAACTTATTCTCTTTTAAGTTTCGATAAAGAAGCCAGAACAATACACCGTAAACTGCCGAGATAATAATTCCAGAATAACCGAGCAGTGCGCTAATAACATGAAGACCGAGTAAACGGTTTCTTAAAACTTCAGGCACTTTGTAATTCGGTCCAATGAATATTGATGAAATTACTTGAAAGACAACTGAGAACAGAATTATGAATGCGCCGGTCCCGCGTATATCAGTGAGAAGTTCTAGAATGAAGTACGAAAATGCAATTGAACACGCGATGATGGAAAATATTTCGAACTTGGTTGTGATCGGCGGATGATCATATTCAACAGTCAGCGCTAACAAGTATGAAACGTGAACGATGATTGTGATGAATAGAATAATCCTATTAACATTGCCGACCGCTTTCTGCTCTTTGAAGAAATCATAGAGATAGACCGTAAAGCTGGTTAAGTACAGCAACGGCAGCAGGACATTTAGCGTAGTTATTGTCTGTGACATTTATTCTGCATTCAAGTTTGGTTATATATTAAACCGCAAAAACTTCATTAATGTTCTTTTTCGGATTGAAAATTATGAAAATCTTGAACGAATTACCCGTAGTAAGTATGTCAAAAATCTAAGCGAAACCGAGATTTTTTAAGGTTTAAATCCTTTCTGAAAAGTGTTGAAATAAAAAAGCCCCGATTTTCACCGGGGCCTTTAATCTTACAAACGATTAGGATTAATTTCCAAAGACTTCGATTTTTCCATCCATGTGTTTTGTCTTATCGATTATGTTTCCGTACTTATCAACAACACCGATGTGGCAAGTTGCACAACCGGAAAGATCAGAAACCATGTGTCCAGTTGGCGGTAAACCATGGCACGTGCCGCATTTGCCTTGTGTGCCGTCAACTTGATTCCATTTCGGCGCAAAATTATTGCCGTCAATTTTATCTGCCGTGTAAGCAAACTGCCATTGAGATGTTGCTTTTGGAAATGAAAAGTTACCGTGGCAGTATGTGTTGGAACATTTATTAGTAGTGTAATCGTAAGTTCCGTTGCCAAGCTGATACGTTGAATAATTTGTATTCAAGATAACTTCCGCATGTCCGTTCGTATCAATATGTCCCGGAGAATTAAGAGCAGTTGGAACAGTGTGGCATTCATTACATTTAACCAGTCTGGTTACTTTAACATTTAGCAAGTGAGTTGAGTGTGCACCCACACCGGGTGAAGAAGTATCTTTACCTCTCTTCAAATCAACTGGTGGCGCAATCGAATTCGGGTTGTTGAAATCTCCGTGACATGTGTTGCATGCTTCTGGTCCGCCGGAATTTTTATGGCATGAAGTACATGATGTGCTTGCAACTCCTCCGGTGTAATCGTTACCGTGACAAGTTTTGCATTGAGACATATCCCAGTTCAATGAAGCAACATATCTGCCGTGGAAATCCGCCGATGCAGTATCGACTATTCCCGTTTTATGAACTACGATTGTTGTATGGCACTTTGTGCATGAAGGACTTGCAGTTCCGCCGCTGAAATTGTTTCCGTGACATTGACTGCAAGCGCTCATCTTCAAATGATTGGTCGCGATAAACAGTCCGTGAAATGTAGGTGACCCTGGGTCGCGAGTTCCTGTCTGGTGCACAGCTATTGTCGGGTGACAATTAGAAGTTGCGCAACTTACTTTTGCAGTCCCGCCGTCAAAATTTGCATCGTGACATTGTTTACAGCTTTCCAATCCTTTGTTCTTAACCGTTACGCCGTGAAAATCTTGCGATGATTGGTTTAGAACATTTGCGCCGTGCAATGCTAACTTAGTCGATGAAGTTAAATCATTTTTCAAATCGCTGCATGAAAATGAAATCAATCCGAGTGCTATAACTGAAATTAAATAATATTTTGAATATCTCATGTTCTACCTAAGAGGTTAAGTTTTCTTAATGATGACAGTAACCGCAGAAACCAACTCCTTTCACACCGCCGGGATGAGCGTTTGCGTCTGTGTGGCAAACATAACATACTGAACCGCGGTCTGTGTGCCAATCGCCGCCGTCTTTATTGTTCATAAAGCCTGCGGTATGTGTTTTTGGATTTGTGCCCTTAACGCCGTCGTTATCAACGTGACACAAAACGCATGTCGGATCTGCACCTTGAACATCGTGACATGATGCACAGCTTTCAATATCTCTACGAGCAAGAATCGCATGCTGACCGCCGCCAGTTCCAACGCCAATCGTTACAAAGTTTGGCTGCTTGTGAGAAGAAGGGGTATTGCCTTCAAGAGCAAAGTCGCCGCCCTTTGATTCATGACATTGAGCGCAGAATGTTTCGGTCTGATGACATGTTTGGCATTCCGTTGTTTTGCCTTTTGCGTCGATACCGTGCGTGTATTGATAATTCAAATCGTGCACGCGTGTAATCTGCTGCTGTTTCGTGTTATCAATAAACTTGTGAGGCGAATAAGGAGTATAGAAATCTCTTGAAGTATTCTTTTCCGTAATCATAGTTGTTGAAGCGTGACATGATTCACAGAACGAATTATCATGGCACATCTGGCATTGCGCATTTTCCGAAGTCGCGTGAAATTTATGCGACTTGAAGAAACCAACTTCTTTGTGATCTTCGGGCAATAAGTTAGCAGTGGAGATATGGCATGACTCGCAAGCGTTTGTTGCAACTGCCTGTTCGTTATGGCATGTCATACATGTCAACATTGCGGGAATAACGTTCGGAGATTCAAAACTATAAGCAACGTTATCCAACCCTTTATGGCATGTTACGCATTCCAGTTTTTGATCAGTCAAATGGAATTTGTGGTTAAAAATAACGACGGGTTTTTTCTGAATCAGAGGTTCGTAAACATTATCATAATGGCATTGGCTGCAATTTTTTTCATCGTTGATATCATGACATGTAGCGCAGACAGATTTTTCAGGCAGTAATCTCGTGTTCAATGAAGTGCTTCCCGAGACGCCGGTGTGACAATCGGTACATGCGGCAACATCTTTATGAACGGTGTGAGAAAACTTGATCACATCTTTGTTTGTCTTTCCCGGTGTATCGTTATCTTTCTTATCAACTGCAGCAATCGTCAAAAAGCAAACCAAACAAAGTGCAAAAGCAGCATAGTAATATTTTATCTTCATAATTTTTTAGAAATTAGTATTAAACCAGTGATTTACTTTGAAGAGAATTCTGTAATCGTTTTTGTAAATCTTGTTGTTGAAATATTGCCCTTGAAGATCGAATGAAAGGTTCCGCCACGGACGCAAATTTACGCCGGCAAGAACCGATGTTATGTTATTTACATCGGAATTTTTATCTAGCTTATAATTGATAAATGAAATTCCGAATGACGGAGTAACAAACCCGTCGGCAAACGAGTGTGCAGTGTACAAAGACACTCCGTTGAGTTCTCCCGAATAACCGAACGTTTTTCTGAAGCTGACGCTTCCGTATTTTGTATAGACGCCTACATTGAGACGCTGGGAATTATCGTCTTCGTATTTAACATTGCCAAATTTTCCAAATACTGTTAAGTCGGAACAAAACTTATAGTCAACGCCGCCTTCAATTTCTTGTGAGTTGCCAAAATTGAAAACTGAAAAAATTGAATTGTACCTAATCTTGGGTTCGCGGAAATTATAATAAATATCTACGCCAAGCTTGTTAGTGGCTTGAACTCTTCCGTCAAGCTCAAACTTTGAAGTTGTTTGAAAGTTCATGTCATACTCGTAACGGGTATCGATATTAGCAACCCCGGGTAAGAAGTATGAAGCGTCCGCCGAAAGAAATTTGTACTGATTGGAATTTTGCTGAATTAAGATCGTCACAGGATCGAGATTAGCATCTAAACGCAGCGCATTGTAATCAACCGGCTTGAAGTTTTTGTTAATATAGCCCAATGCAAAATTGAAATGTTCAAGAAAAAATATTTCGAACTTTCCGCCGATTACATAATCGTTTTTAAAATCGTTGGTAACTTCCAATTTCTGATACGCCGGAACATTTCCGCCGTAATAACCTGTTAACGAAACGTTATCGTATTTAAATTTCAGGTTAACCCCGTCGAATAAACCGCCGGCAACCGGTGTGAATAACGGCTGCCGTCCGAGTTTTAATGTAAACATGTCAACAATGTTGCGCGCTTCAAAATACAAGTCGTAGAAACGCAATCTCGGGTCGCTTGCCAATGCGTTGCCGATATTGCTTTCATAATTCATTCTGGTTCGCACCGAGATCGTTTGATAATTGAAGTTCAGCGCAAGCGTTTCATATGTTCGTAAAAACGAGTCGGAAGTTTTAGCGGTGTCAAATCTTTCGAAGGTGTAGAAAGTGGAAGAAATACTGCCGTTCAGATTCTGGGCCGAAATCATTAACGGCAGACTTAAAATCAATAGAGTAAAAAATAGTTTTTTCATTTTATGCCCTGAAAATAGTATTAGCCTTTCGGAACTTTGTGTTCAATCTTCTTCCACATTTCTTGGAACTTAAATTCTTTGTATGAAGGACTTTCAGGATTATGGCATGTCTTACAGAATTTTTCGATGTCAGAATGCATTACCAATCCTTTCTTTTCAGCTTCAGCTTTGTTCTTCATAACGCTCATAGATTTATAGCCGGAACCCGCTCCATGGCAAGTTTCGCACTGAACGCCGTCTTCTACTTTGAATTTTGCACCGACTAATGCTTTGTCAACATTGTAACCGGTTGCGTGACATTTCAAGCATTCAGGATTTTCAACAGCTTTTTTACCGCTCTTCTTTTTAGAAATCTCATCTGCCTTTGCAGTCAATAGAGTTTTATAAGCCTGCGAATGTTTGCTGTCTTGCCAAATCTTCAGTTGGTTTCCCGATTTTTCAGTTTTATGGCACATGCCGCAAACTTGTACACCTTCATAACTGTTTTTTCCTTGTGCATTGCTATTGGCAGGCAAAACGAAATAAGCAGCAACAGCAACCAAAACTAAAAGTGCTTTCCTGTGTAACATTGTTTTTTTTCCTCCTTGGAAATAATTTAATTAATGGAGCTTAATGACTTTTTATAAAATAAAAGAACAGATTAATCCTCTTTTAATATAGTTGAATTCTAACTTTTTGGCAACCGGGATTCATCAGTTTTTTCTAATTTTTCTCCGCTTTTGGGTTCATTTTTTCTTCTATCCAAGTTCTTAGCTCAGGGTCGCCATCAATCTCATTTTGAATAATTAAATCAGGCCCTAAGCCATTTTTTTCAAGCGTAGAAGTGAATAACAATGTCGAGTTGCTCACTTTCTTAATGTCTCTTGTTCCACCTCGGTATTCTTTCCATTCGAGCACAACTCTTCTAAAATGTTTTTCATGATGATGACGGTAGTTTTCGAGCGACATCCTTCCATTTATCCAAGTCACGCTCATGGGGTATTCGTGAGGATGAAAGATCACAAAGAACCAATGCCAAACCAAAATTGCCAGTGTTGCAAGTATGGCTTCATAAAAATGTACTAACTCGCTAACCTTGATCAACCAAACCGGCGCCCAATCACCAACAACAGTGGGGAACCAAAGTATAAATCCGGTAAGTCCCATCACAATAGTACCCCAGATGAGTGCCCAGTACTCGGCTTTTTCCGTATAGTCGTATGTATCAAATCTCGGTTTTTGCTTTTTCAACTTTAGATAATAAAGAATATTGTCGCGAGCTTCGGTTATATCGTTGAACTTTGGAATCATGTTAATGAGAACTTCTCTTCCTCTTGGTGTAAAGATTAAATAGAAAATATGATAAATACCAACCGCAATCATAACCACCGCAGCAGTTCTGTGAACGTTTTGGCGGACAGTCTCGGTTAACCCAACGGCTCTTAGTATTTCTGCCCACCAGCTGTCATGAAACTTTAAAGCGAAGCCGGTTACTGCAAGTGTTATGAATGAAATTAAAAGCAGCAAATGTTGAATGACTTCATTCTTTGTAAACCTTGGAATGGTGATTTCGCCCTTTTCGCGGCGATATTTCTTTCGTATCTCGTAAATGAAAATCAAAAGGTTGTGCAGAATCATTCCGCCGATAACAGAAATGATTAACCAGAAATAAATTGTTGCAACTATGTCCTCAACTTTTGATGCCGTTTTTGTTGCCGCCTGGTGCGAATAGCTTTGCGAGAAAGTTTCCGTTGCGTTTGCATGGCACTTTTTGCAGGTGGTGGTAATGTTTGCCGGATTAACCGAGGATTCCGGATGATCCTTTGGCAAAATCTTGTGAACACCATGACAATCGACGCACATAGCAGCTTCTTTATCGCCGCGCATTACCGCCATGCCGTGATAACTATCTTCGTATTGTTTTACTTGTCCGCCAGTGATGCCGAACCGTTGAGCAATTTCCGGATTCTGATGACAAACAATACAAGTTTGCTGTTGCAACTTTTTCGCTTCAACCCGGTTATTTACTGGTTGCATTCCATGTTCACTATGGCAATTGTTGCAGACGGGAGCTTCGCGAATGCCTTGTTTTACACGAATCCAATGAATTGACTGTTCGTATTCATTTTCGATTTCTTTATGACATTGTCCGCACGTTTGTGGGACGTTGAACGCAGAAATTTTTGAGCCCGGCTGGATTCTGTTTTTGATATCGTGAACACCATGACACACAACACATGTCGGAGCGTTTTTACTTCCTTTACTAATAAGTTTTCCGTGGACTGAGTTTGAATAAAGCACTCCAGGATTCTTAATAGGTATTGAGAATTTCTTTACAATTCCCGGATTATCATGACACGTTCCGCATGTTTTTGCCAGATTAGTGGGGTAAACTTTACTTCTTGGATCTGCCACTTTTTGAATATCATGCGAACCGTGGCAGTTCCAACACATCGCCGCCTCGTCAACACCTTCGCTGAGGGAAATTCCGTGTATGCTTTCGCGGTGTTCTTTTGCAATGGCTGAGTGGCAGAGATAACAATCGGCTTTTTGTGTTGCGCCAACATTTTTTGGATGATTAGCTAGATTGTTTGAAATGAAGTTATGGCAATCAGCACATTCCAAATTTTTGTGAACCGATTGAGAAAGTTTTGTATAGCCGTTCTGCTTATGGCAGCCGATGCATTTGTTCCCCTCAACAGCTTTGGAATGATACGGGTTTGCAAGCACCATACTCGTATGGCACTTCGAACAAATTTCTTTCACCTTGAGAACATTATCTTTTGGCGGTGCGGTGATTTGATGAGTGCCGTGACAGACTTTGCAATCGGGGGGATTTTTGACTTTACCTTTCAAACGATGGTGAATGTCACTTTTAACTAAGTCGGCATATTCTTCGTGGCACGTTTCGCACTTAACTTTTTTATAATTTTTTTTCTCGATGTGACTTTCGTCTTTTATATCAACATGACAATCCTGACAACCGATAACTCCATCATGGACGGATTTCTGAATAACATTCTCATGGCAGTCTGAGCACTTGAAATCTTGCGCATTAATCTTGGCATCAAGAAAAAAAATAAAAAATAAAAAAGCTGCGGCTGAGAAAATTCTTTTTGTAAACGAGATCATTAAATCAACTCCATCTCAAAATTATTGGTACAAGAACAACATAGAATAAATAATTAACACGATTAAAATTATTCCAATGATTAAAGCCGTAAAACCAAAAATTCTTGCCGCTTTAGTTAAAGCCGGCGAAGGGGCTTCATTGGAAATCTTTTTTTGCATTTCTTCGCTCTGCATTACCAAATCATATTCTCTCGGGCGATCTTCTTTTAACTCTTCGACGGCTACTTTGCCTGTGAAGATTACGGTGTCCATAGGAAATTTATCGGGACGGAAATGCGTGTTGAAAAAATGCACTGTGAAAATAAATCCGACCGCCAGCAAAGCTTCGTCACTATGAATAATTGTTGCAATATTTATGAACCATCCCGGAAATCCGATCGCAGTAAAAAGTTCCGGGAACCATAATATCAATCCGCTGAATCCGATGACAGCAACGCCCCAGAAAACAGCAAAGTAATCAAATTTTTCCCAGTAGGTCCATCTGCCGTATTGCGGTCTTGAAGCCTTGCCAAAAAACCATTTCATTGTTTGAACGAATTCGGTTAGATCCCTTCTATTTGGTACGAGTGAGTTTTCCCCTTTCAAAAAAGATGTGATGGGCACGCCGCGTTTAATTTTCTTTCTTAACAGGTAAGTGATGTGTAGAAAGAAATAAATAAATGTAATGATGGCTGCTGTTCTATGAATAAAGCCAGTAACAACGTAACCGCCTAAGATTTTTGATAGGGTTTGAAAAACTCCAACACCGGAAAATTTTATTATCATTCCGGTTGTTGCAAGAGAAATAAAGCTGATAATAACCAGCACATGAAGAAACCTTGAATAAGCGTCAAACCGTTCGTAATATTTTTCGTTATGATCTTGATTATTGTCAGTCATTAATCTTCTCTTTTATTTTTCAACTGTTTTGCTTTTTTGTCTTTATAAGCTCTTGGAAGCCACAGCAAAGTATGAATTCCGAAGAATGTGAAGGTGCCTACCAATAAAATTGTCATGAACCAGAAAGTGTAGAACAGGTACGGGTACTTATCTCTATTATGGTGTGTTGCGTGCGTTAAGTAACCGACAAACATTCTGTTTGAATTCTCGTGACATTTTTTACATGTCTGTACAATGTTTTGGCGGCTCAGAGTTGATTTCGGATTTTCCGGAGGAAGAATATTATGTGAACCGTGGCAGTCAAAACATTTTGCGGCGCCGGCTTCGCCAAGCTTTGAGACCTTACCGTGAAATGTTTGAAAATATGTCGAAGAAACATCTTCATGGCATCTTCCGCACTGGGTAATAATGGATTGACGGAAATCCTTTAGGTCAACACGATTAATTTCATGTGAGAAATGGCAATCATTACAAACAGGAAGTTTCTTATCCGTTTTGGTTACAGTGGGGCTATGAACGCTGTTTTGAAATTGCTCGTAAACTCCCAAATGACATTGCGCGCATGTTGTTGCAATGTTTTTGGGGTTAATTGTAGAACGAGGATCGCTCGGCGGTAACTCTCTGTGACTTGAATGACAATTAACGCAAGTTGCAGTTACTAACAAACCGCTCTGCAATAAACCTTTCCCGTGAATGCTTTCTCTGTAACTTGTAACGATTCCTCTGTTGCTCTCATCGATTGCAATTGCAATGTTTTTTCCTTCGCGATGACACTTGCCGCAAAGTTCAGGAACGTTTCGTGAAAAAGTAGGTGAGTCTGTATTTTTCTTTGCCTGCATGTTGTGTTTCGAATGGCAATCCGTGCAGTACGGTGCGCGGGTATCTCCGGCATAATGTTTTGTGCCGTGAATACTGATGTTGTAATCGTCAACCTGAGTTGTATGACAGATAGAACAATCAACTTTGCCGCTGTTCAGACAAACCGGACTCTTTGATTTGCTGATATTTGTATGACATTTAATACATTGGTTAACCGTATGAGCAGAAGTTTTAAATTCATCATAGTTGACATACAGTGATACAGATTTTCCGTTAACAACTTTGTGAAGTTCTTTATCGCTGTGACACTTCATGCACATCTCATCCGGGAAACTGTCGTCGTAAAAAACTCGTCGTACTTTGTGAGGCGCGTGGCAATCAATACAAACCGGTATTTTGTTCGGCTGCTTTTCCCAAAGCGCGCCGCGAATAACTTTTAGATGAACTTTTTCAATTTCTCTATGGCATTGTGTACAAGTTGTTGCAATATTATTTCTATTTATTGTTGACGCCGGGTTTGTGTGCGGCAATATATCGTGAGATGTATGGCAGCTTGTACAAACTGCGGTAACAATCAAACCTCTTTTAAATAAACCTTCGCCGTGGATGGATTCCGAGTAATCAGATAAAACTTTTCTTTCTTCTGGATTAACCAGTTTGGAAACTTGAGTTCCTTCCTTGTGGCATTGACCGCAAAGCGAAGGAATGTTCATTACAAAAGTTCTCGATTTCGGATTTTTCGAGGAGAGAATTTCATGTTTGGTATGACACGTTACGCATGTTGGTGCCAGCACTTTACCTGCTTTCAATGCTTGGGCGTGGAGACTTCTATCGTAATGCTGAACTGGTTTTTCATGGCAAGATGCGCAATCAACCTTGCTCAGTTTTTCTGGATGTGGAAGTTCATCTGGATTAACATCCGCATGGCAACCGGTACAACTTATTTCTTCGTGAACCGACCCGGCAAATGATTTTCCATTGACGAAAAGTGAAACTACTTTACCGTCCCTTGTTGTTGTAAAGGTTCTATCACCGTGGCATTCAAGACAAACCTGATCACTTTTACTCTGCGCAAAAAGACATCCGGCAAAAAAGAGAACAAAAAAAGAACTGATTACGGATTTTTTCATTTTATATATTCTTGATGATTGTATTCGGTATGCAAGAACTGTGCACAAATATGCTTCTGAGGAATGTTGAAATTTCAGCAACATCCGTATCGGTCAATAAATAATGAACAAATTTTGAAGAAAATTTACCGAAAATAAGAAAGCTTATTCTAAAATATCAGATAAAAGACACTAATATCTGGTCACAAAATATTCAGATTGTCTGAATTTGTCAACGCTGTTTAAAACAAAAAGAGAAAGGCAAATTCCTTTCTCTTCTTGATAGTTTAGATTGAGATTTACTATTTCTTAAAGAATTCACCTGTTACGATGTACCAATCTTTTTCTTCAAGCTTTTCCAATTGACCCCAGAGAATTTCTACATTCTCTTTCTTTTGATTTTCTTTGCCAAGCAATTCTTTTATTTGTTTCAAGTATTTGTCGATTTCGTCTTGGTAGAACGAAACTGCGCTGTTGCCGATTTTAAGTTTCGGCAGCTCGTTCTCTAATTTATCTGCATCGATTATGCAGATCCAGTTCTTTTCATAGGTCGAAAAATCGAGTGCGTCCAGATTGTCGCCTAGTTCGTTGTTGACTTTTTTCACCTGTCCGCTTACCGGACAGTTGAACGAAATTGATTTCTTGCCTTGCTTCAAAATGAATAACGGTTGTCCGATCGATATGCTCATTCCAAGATTTGGAAATTCTATGTCGTCGATTTTCCCGATAAGTTTTTTAGCAAAGTCATCTATTCCAACTCTAACTGAACCGTCTTGTGACACAGAAGCCCAGCAGTGTCCCTCTGAAATAAATACTCCGCCGGGAATTGCAAATTCTCCAACGTTCAATTTTTCTTTTTCGGTAAGATGAGTTATATGCACACGCGGCTTGAGCTGCTTTTGGACTCTGTCCTGTCGTTTGATCAATGATTTCTTAGTGAACTCAAGAAGCTCGTCTTCTGTGAACGGTTTCTGAACATAATCCATCGCGCCAAGTTTCATACAATCAACCGCAGTTTCCACAGTCGCGTAACCGGTGATGATTATAACATCAATATCGGGGCGGAGGTACTTAACAGACTTAGTCACTTCAACGCCGTCCATCACCGGCATTTTTAGATCTGTGAAAACAAAATCGTAGTGATGTGATTTAATAAGACTGAGCGCTTCGGGACCTGAGTTAACCGTATCGACAGAATAGCCGTCGAGCACCAAAATTTTTCTGAAACTGTCGAGGATTACATCTTCGTCATCAACACATAAAATTCGAGCTTGAGGATTTGGCACTTCTGCACGTTTAAGCGAAATAGCCTCTTTGCTGAAATCAACTTTTACACTTTCTTTCAAAATCGATTCTCGCTCTTTGCGTGTTTTCTTCTCATTCAATGTTTTAATGGCATATCTAATAATTACATCGGCAATTATGAATATTATTACTGCTAAAATGAAGAGCGGCATAATAGTTCTCCTTAGTTTGATAAACTTAAATTCTATCTGAACTGCACGGAATTAATAATTTCATTTCGTATTCGAGCTCACTCGGAATTATTCTGTAAATCCATCCGTCGAAGTAAGGATCCTTTTCCAATAATTCCGGTTCCGTTAAAAGTCGTTCGTTTCTTGCAATGATTGTCCCGCTGATAGTAGAGTACAGTTGATGCACGAATGTGTTTTCACAAACAAATGTAACTGCTGAAGTTGCTTGCGTCACTGTATCGGAAATATTGAAAAGCTCTATGCGCTGAATTTGATCGAGCGTCTTTACAAATAAATCCGTTGCGCCGATCACCACAGATCCGTCCGGGTCCTTATTCATCCAGCTTGAGTAACCAAGTCTGAAATATTTAGCCGGGCTGGGTACAATAATGACCGATCCGTCATTTACTTTGCGCTGCCTCATCAAATAACTGTATTTCATTCCTCTGTGAATAACGCCGGTCATTTCATCAACAGAAAATGGTTTCGGAATAAAGTCGATTGAACCTGTGTAGAGAGACTTAACTGCATTTTCAATTGTAGTGTAACCGGTTGTCATTATGACCGGCGTATCGATGTGTTTTGCTTCGAGCGATGCAAGAAACTGAAAACCATCCATACCCGGCAGCATGATGTCGCAAACGATCAAATCAAATTCACTTGATGCAATTTTTTCCAGTGCGGAGTTTGCATCGCCGACGGAATCAACTGTGTAACCTTCCATGATTGCAATTTTCGAAATCGAGTCGATTACAACATCTTCGTCATCAATTATCAATATGTCAATATGTTCTTTCATTATACGTTTTTCGTTAAGTCGCCTTGCGGAAGTCTTACTGAAAATGTTGTTCCTTTTCCAACTTCACTTTGAACTGAAATTGAACCGTTATGGTTATCGAGAATTCCCCAAATAACGGAAAGTCCTAAGCCAGTTCCGCGTTGACCTTTGGTTGAGAAAAACGGTTCAAAAATTTTATTAATATTTTCCGTCGGGATACCGCAGCCGGAATCTTGAACGTTAACGCCAATAAATTTTTTCTGTCCGGCGCGGTCAATCAATTCCCACCTTTGCCAATTATCTCTAAACGTTGCGCAGCCTTCAACAAATCCTTGGTTAGGAATTTGAATCTTGTACGTCGGACCGCCGCATTCGGGACATCGGTTGTTTTTGTCAATCAGCGGAAGATCGCAAGTAGGGCACAATAGATTTAGATCGTCTTTCTTTTCAAACGATATTCCGAAAAAGTGCCGGTGGTTTCCGTAGATTGGATCGAGATGAATGTAACCGGTGTTACTGTTGGATTTAATTTTCATTCGAAGAGATGGCATGCCGCCGATTTTATGTTCAGCATCCATCAAACTATGAGCCTTGGGACAAACCGCGCTTTTAATTTGAGTGATACCTTTGGGCGACAAACTAATCTGTGAAGTGTTCACCTTAATTGTTCCATCGTGTCCTATTGCATCAATCGCGTTAACAAATAAATTTAGAAATACTTGCTGAATTTGATTTGCATCTGCTGTGATTTTCGGCAGCGATGAATCAAATTCTTTTTCAAGTGCGATGTTGTTTATCTTCAACTGATTGTTTACGACTGCCAATGCGCGGTTAATAATTTCGTTTACGTCAATAGAACTTTTCTTTGGTGTAGATTGGCGCGCAAAATCAAGAAGTCCTTTAATTATTTCCCGGCTTCTCATGGTTTCGCGGACTATCACATTTAAGTCTTCCTGCATCTGCGGATTATCTTTTGCGCGCTTCAACAAGTAACTGCTGTAGGTTAGCACACCGGTAAGTGGATTGTTGATTTCATGCGCAACGCCCGCGGCAAGCTGACCGAGTGAAGCCATCTTGGTCGATTGATAAAGCTGCTGACTAGTTTCATCAAGTTTCTTGATCATGTTGTTGAATGATTTTCCGAGCGCGCCCAATTCGTCATCGCTGAGATTCTTAATCATATAACTTAAATTGCCCGCTGAAACCTGGTCGGTGGCTTTTACCAATTCCTTGACGGGGTGATCTACCCAGCGCTTAACAAAAAATCCAATTATGAAACCGATAGCTGAAATCGCCACGAGAGCAAACAGAAGTTCTTGAATTTCATTTCTTCTTATCTGAGCATCAACTTCATTGAGAGTAATCGTTACATCCAGAACTCCAAGCACCTTTGCACTTTTCAAATGCGCATGGCAATGGGCATCGTAACATGAGCTTTCATTATAGATCGGATTGATTATACCAAGTACCCGTGATGAATCCGCATGTACTTTGAAAACCCTTGTTCTATCCTTGATGGCTAATTTTTCCAACGGTTTATTTTCTGCGTGACAAGCGTAACAGCTTTCGGCTTGCTTATTCAGCATTCTGCCTATTTCATCTTTGCGTGTTGAATAAATTATTTCGCCTTCCTTGTTAAGAATTCGAACACCGTTTATCGCCGGATCTTTTCCGATGGTATTGATTATCTCATGTATGTTTTCGCGCTGGTTTAGAAGCATTCCGTAGCGCGTGCTGTTCTTGATCGTCTCGCTTAATTGATTTGCATGACGCTCAACTTCAGCCAGAAGAACATCGCTTTGAGATTTGATATTGAAATAGGAATAAACTCCTATGATTGTGATTGCAGTTGCGCTTACAACCCAAATGAGTTTTAAACTAATTTTCCCAAATAATTTTTTTACCGTTCTCATTTGTTTTTCTTAATGGGAATCCATCCCTTCGGGATAAGTTTGCCCGGAACATTAGCCGGAAACGATTTATCATCGTGGCAATTTGTGCAAACCGGTTTGGCAAAATTTTTCTCTTGATGACAATCTTTGCATTCAGCTCCAGAGTGTGTTTCATCAAGAACAACGCCGGTTATTTTATGATTGAAATTACTCTGCGTCCAAATTCCGTGACACGAGTTGCAGTCCGGTGATAAGCCTGTGAACTTTCCTTTTGTTGTATGACATCGTATGCATGCAAGCTCGCCATGGAATTTCGAATTATCGAAACCGGTTTTTGCCATGTGATCGAAAGCGTTTGTCTCTTTGTTTGAATGACACATATTGCACGATGATTTTGTGTCGTGGCATTCCAAACACTTTTTATGTTTGTCCGCGGCTGATAATTTCGAAACTTCAATTGTCTTTTGAGCTTTATGACATTTCACACAGCTTTCGTTGGAATGACAATCCGAGCAGTCGAATCCAAACACTTTATTGTGTTCTTGATGTCGAAACAAAACTGTTTTGCCGTAGTTTGTATTTGTACTGAACAATATTTTTTCGGGCGTTTCAACCTTTGGATGAATTCTTTTTTTCGATTCGTCGGCTTTGGACTTTTCCGGAAGAGGACGATTCGCTCCGTTTGGCAAGTGACAGTAATTACAATCGGTGCCGCCTGTCCATGCGCGGTGACAATCCATACAATGACGGTGATAAGCGCCTTTCAAATCAGGCTTGCTTACGTCAGCACGCTTTCTTGAAACTTCATGGCATTCTGAACAGCCGATAACATTTCCCGGCGGATTGTAATGATGACACATTCTGCAGCCGCCGCCCATCTCAGACATTTCCGCGTGAGCCAAATGTGAAAAGCGAACCGGCATGTACAGATCGCTTTGCTTTTTGAATTTATCTATTATAATTATTTTAGGTCCGTCTTCAGGTTTTTGGTCTATGCGAATCATACCTTCACGAGGACACGGTTTTAAGCACGGATTTTCTTTTGTTGGAATTGGACATGAATGACACGTCAGACATTTAAGTCCCGGGGCGCTCGCGTGGTTATCGCCCACTTTTGTTTGAGCGGAAATCAATAAAGGTATTGCAACGATCAAACTTAGAATCATCTTTTTCATACTACACCCCCTTTATCGAAAATTTCGTTCGCAAGGTAGATGCAAACGGTAAACTCACGATCGGGAATATCATTACCAACACTCGGAAGAATAAAATTTCCAGCGCAACAAATCCAACTGTTACAGAAATTTCTCCGATTGAAGGGAAGTAGGTATTAAATTGATATGGCGGCGTGTAAGCAACAATAAAATTATTTATTCTATTTAGCAGCACACCGAAAATTACCAGTATGGATGCTATGAAAAGTCCCGTCGGTGATTTTGAAATCTCTCGTGACAGAAACATTCGTAACGGAATAACTATGCCGACGACAACTTCGATAACAAACATCACGCTTGCCGTGTTGAATTCGGTTAAGTAAACAAATGTTTGTCTTATAACCATGTCGCCGATTTTGAAAGAAAGATAAATCCCAAGTAACGGTGCAACCATACTCCCGAGATTAGAAAGTATATGAGTTTCCGGTTTCAAACCAAATGATTTGGAAGTTGCGATCGATTCCATTATTACCATCGGAAATCCAACCGATACTGCTGACATCAAAAATAGTAAAGGGAGAATCGGAGTCTGCCAGAGAGGATGCATCTTAGGTCCGGCAATTATCATTAAGGTTCCTAATGATGATTGATGCAGACACGACAAAACAACTCCGGCAATAATGAAGACGAACATTGTTTTGTTCAACCCCTTGTCTAGAACACGCAGAAATTTATCGATTGCGTTGTTAAATCGTTTTAACACGCCCGGAAGATTTACTCTTCCAATAAATCGTTCGGTAACAATTGGTAGAAATTCAATGTATAGCACGAAGAGGTAAATCATAACGCACATACCGACTTCGAATAAAACCGAAGTTCCGTTCCACATGATGAGCGGATGCCAAATGTAGTAGTAACGTCCAAGGTCAATCATTACGCTCACGGCGACTAAAGTGTAGCCCAACATTGCAGTAAGTAACGCGGGGCGAACAATCACGTGATATTCTTCTTTGTGCATTATGTGACCGAGCGCGGCGGTTGTAAAACCTCCGGCAGCAAGAGCAACACCGGCAGCAACATCAATTCCGATCCATATTCCCCACGGATGCTGATTATCTAAATTTGTTATTGCGCCAAGTCCAAACAAAAATCTTCCCAAAAGAAATACTAACCCGTTCGCTGCAAGAACGCTCAAGAAAATTACGCCGGGAGTAAAAAACTTATGAGCAATTGGAGTTGGTTTTAAATTATCACTCATGGCGTCCCTCCGAATCCGAATCGGATGGTTTTCTGTTTTTGTTGATCCACATTACGCCGCCCAACAATGCATAAAGTGCAATTGGCGGGACGAAGTACGCGAAGATTCCGTGTTGAATTGCTTCGCTAACGCCGGGAGCGGGGCTTCCTCCCAGTGCCGGAAATTGTAACTCTTTGAAATGCCGGTTTGCCAAATACATCCACGAAGTTCCTCCGACTTCATTTTCACCATAGATGTAATTGATATACCGTTTCGGATACAATTGAATTTTTTGGTGAGCAACTCTTACTAATTCTTCCCGTGGTCCGTAAGTGAGAACTTCGTTAGGACAAATTTCTACGCAAGCAGGAAGTTTTCCTTCTTTGGTTCGATCAAAACAAAAATCACATTTCTTAATATCCGGCTTAAGCGCTTTCTCAAATTCGAATGCAGGAATCTGGAAAGGACAAGCAACCATGCAGTATCTGCATCCGATACATTTATCACCATTCCAAATTACGGATCCGTTTTCAACTTTTGAAAAAGCTCCGACTATACATGCGGAGACACATGCCGGTTTATCGCAGTGCATACATTGCACTTTGACGGTTGTGGGATAATCATCCCAGCTTCTTGCCGGATATTCATTGATCACAGTCAGTTCCTTATCATTCGGTCGTCTCATAGATTTGAACACGCTCTTATCATCGTAACTTTCAAGCGGTTGAGTTGGTAAATTGTGTGCGGTCTTACATGCCCATTCACATTTTCTGCATCCTATGCATACAGTCGTATCAACTAATACACCCATTCGATTTTCGGATAATACATTTTGTTGAGCTGCTTTTGTTGGATTGGAAGAAATTCCGGTGAGAGTGGCTCCAGCTATGGCAGCAGTTTTCAAGAAATCTCTGCGGGTTTGATGTGCCATATTACCTCCGAATAGATTGAACTTCATTCGAAGTCCATCTTTATTTTAGAATAATGGAGACTTATGTCCATTTCAAACTTACTACATTTCCTTTTTTCTGTCAATTTGATTAATCAGCAGAGCTCTCACGTTGGTTTAAGCTTTATTTATCGTTCGAATTTTCTTACTTTCCCGCCTCAAATTTTACAATTAATTGATCCACAAATGGCAAAGAAAAAAGTAGAACCGATAAATAAACTTAGGGAAAACATCAACCGTGTTGATGAAAAACTAATCTCACTTTTGGCAGAGAGAAGGGATTTATCCGGAAAAGTAATTCTGGCTAAGGAAACTTCCCAAAGTCCGATAAGAGACCAAAAAAGGGAGTCTGACTTACTCAATAAACTAGTGAAGTCGGGAAAGAAAAAAGGATTGGACTCACACTTTCTTTCAAAAGTTTTTTACGAGATAATTGAAGATTCGGTTCGCTTGCAGCAGAATTATGTTCAGACTAAATTGAACGCTAAGGGAGAGAAAAAGAAATCAATTACGCTTGCAATTCAGGGAATCGAAGGATCGTACAGTTTTTTAGCATCTCACAAATTCTTTGCTCATCAAAAAGTTAACCTTCACTTCTTATTCAAAGATAGATTTGATGAAGTTGTTGATGCGGTTGAAAAAGGAGAAGCAGATTTTGCAGTTCTGCCGATCGAGAATACAACATCCGGCGGAATAAACGAAGTTTATGATTTACTGCTTCACACAACACTTTCAATTATTGGTGAAGAAAAATTTCAAGTAAAACATTGTCTTGTTGCTCTCGAAAATATTCCGCTTCAAAAAATCAAAAAAGTTTTTTCACATTACCAGGCTGCACTGCAATGCAGTAAATTCTTGCAAACGTTGTCGAGTGCATCGGTAGAGTACTTTACAGATACAGCAATGTCAGTTCAAAAGATTAAGGACGATGGAAATCTTTCACACGCAGCAATTGCAAGTGAGGAAGCGGCAAAATTATTCCGTCTGAAGATTTTGAAAACCAGCATTGCAAATCAATCAGAGAATTATACAAGATTTTTGATTGCAACTAGAAAGCCGCATGAAGTTGATCATCGTATTCGTTGTAAAACGTCGATTGTAATGGCAACATCGCACACTCCGGGTTCTTTGGTGGAAGCGTTAAATGTTTTTAGAAAATACAATGTTAACCTGACGAAATTGGAATCCCGTCCGATCATGGGCAATCCATGGGAAGAAATGTTCTATCTTGATTTCGAGGGAAACATTATTGAAGAAACAATTCAAAATGTTTTAGATGAACTTGGTCAGCATACGCGTTTTCTGAAAGTTCTGGGAAGCTATCCTTCACAAGAACTGGCGCGGACGAAACTGGAGTACCCGAAAATTCTAACCGACCAAACTGAAAAAGAAATTCCGGCAGAAGCACCGGGGAAGAAAACAACTTCTACAAAAAAATCCAAAAGCCAGAGCTACCGACTTGCGAGCCGCGATTACAAAGCCGATGATACAATCATAAAGGTTAAAGACGTTGTAATTGGTGGAAATAATTTTGTTGTTATTGCCGGACCATGTTCTGTTGAGAATCCGGAAATGATAATGAAGTGTGCACTAGAAGCAAAAGAGAACGGCGCACAAATTTTACGCGGCGGTTGTTTCAAACCCAGAACCTCACCGTATAGTTTTCAAGGAATGGGTTTCGAGGGATTAAAATTGTTGGTTGATGCCGGCAAATACTACGATTTGCCAGTTATCACTGAAGTAATGGACACCGATCAAGTTGTAGAAGTGGCGAAGACTGCCGACATACTGCAAATCGGCGCGCGCAACATGCAAAACTTTGCGCTGCTAAAAGAAGTTGGCAAGACTCACAGACCGGTAATGTTGAAACGCGGATTGAGTGCATCGATAAACGAATGGTTAAACGCCGCGGAATATATTTTGGCTCAAGGCAACAGACAAGTAATTTTGTGCGAGCGCGGTATCAGAACATTTGAAACCGCAACAAGAAACACGCTTGATCTTAGCGCAATACCGGTACTCAAAGAACTTACACACCTTCCTTTAATTGTTGACCCGTCACATGCTATCGGTGAACGAAACAAAGTTGTGCCGTTGGCTAAAGCTGCAAAAGTTGTCGGCGCTCACGGAATAATGGTTGAATTTCATCCCGATCCGCCGAATGCTTTGAGCGATCCTGAACAAGCCTTGTACTTTGCTCAATTTGAAGATATGATGAAGGAGTTGTACAAGCTGTAATGCTTGTTTAGAAATAATACTGACCCTGTAGGAAAACTAGAAAATAATTCGCAGTTGTTTGAGTGAATGTTACACCGTAATCCAGTCCGAGATTCATGCAAAGACCTTTCTCGTCAACTTTTCTAAAATCGTAACCGACTGAAGCCGAAAAAGAAGTTCCGACTTGCCAATTGTTCACATCGGGGAAAGTGCGGTCGTTCAGGTAAATGATTCCGGCGCCTTCTTCTAAGTAAATTGGAAAAGACAAATCCTGGCGGATGAATCCTTTAAGCGATAAAACTTTTACGAACGGATAATAACGCCCAACCCGGTTTTCCGGAATAAATTGTTCTGCTTTTTGCGAATATGAATAGCCCAACCTAAATGAAACATCATTTTCGAACCAAGGGTAGAAATCGAAAAAAACTGTGCCACCCAAACTTGTAACGGATGGAGAATTACCCGCGATGCTTCCGACATGAACTGAACCGCCGACATTAAATGAACTGATTTGTGCTTTAGTCGTTAAAACAAAAGCGCACAAAAAAAATATTATATAATAGATTTTTGCATTCATCTTAGTAATGCAGCGCCAGCCAGATTGTTTTCTTTTCATGATCGGTCCAATCTACTCTGTGTTTTTTATGAGACGGAATAATCAAATGGTCTCCGGGTTTTAATTCAAGCGATTCACCATTTTCAAAACTTAGTTTTGCCGATCCGGAAAGAAGGAGAACAAACTCATTCTTTTCCTGATCATACAAAAATCCTTTGGGTGATGAATGACCTTCAGAAATTATGCGTTCCAGCTTAAATTCTTTTGAAGAAACCAATTCTTCGAATGCCTCGTTTGCTAAATCATCCGGGATTTTGTCGAAGATATTTTTGATTTGCTGTCCGTTCATCTTAAGCATCAATCGTTTTTGTTATCTAAAAAACAGTGCAAACAACTTATGACGGAATTATTTGTTACAAAACTACAAAATTTTTATCCTCTTTTAATGGAATTAAAATCATCATTGCTTGCTGTAAAAAGATTATTTTTGAACTCCAAATCTTAGGCTCAGTTTAAATGACAAAAGAAAAAAACTTCCGTGCGTACTTAGCGTGGATGGCAGTATGCTTCTTTTGGGGAACTACTTATTTGGCAATTCGAATTGGAGTAAAAGAATTACCGGCAGCTCTTTTTTGCGGATTACGGTTCCTTATCGCCGGTCCAATACTTTTTGTAATTCTAATTCTTCGAGGATATAAACTGCCGAAGAAAGAAGAATGGATACATCTTGCAATCATGGGTCTAACACTACTTGGAATGGGTACCGGCTTACTAACATTTGCTGAAGAATATATTCCAAGCGGCCTGAGTGCACTCTTGGTTACTACAGTTCCATTCTGGATTGTTGGAATTGATTCGTTGCTACCACATGGAAAACGGTTCAATTTAAAAATATTGGGCGGACTGCTTTTTGGATTTGCCGGCGTAGGTTTAATATTTGGTCTCGATCTGAAAAGCTTGTTTGATCAAAGTTACCTTACAGGTGTAATAGGTTTGATGATCGGCGTTATTGGCTGGTCAGGTGGAACAGTGTATTCAAAATATAAAAAGGTTAGCGTGCATCCTTTAATGGGAGCCGCTATTCAAATGATAACTGCCGGAATTGTTTTAATATTGCTTGCCGGTGTGTTAGGTGAGTTTTCTAAATTTACTATTTCTTCCGGAAGCTTATTTGCATTAGCCTATTTAGTTGTATTCGGCTCTTTAGTTGGATTTGTCTCTTACGTTTATGCCATCGCGCATTTGCCGGTCTCGTTTGTCTCGACGTATGCTTATATCAATCCGGTGATTGCGTTGTTTCTCGGCTGGCTGGTTTTGGGTGAAGTAATTTCTTTCAACATAATAATCGCTGCGGTAGTAATTTTAGCTGGAGTTGTGCTGGTTAAAAAGGGAAGTGAAACATAACCTTGTCATGCATGGGATTATCTGCAAAGAATCGCGCCGTTAATAATTCTGAATTTCCTAATTCATACTTACTAACAGAAACCCTTTTCCGGTTTTCTCAAAGTTGAATGTAGTAGCTAACTTTTGTTCCCCGCTTATGAAAGTAACCTGAACAGTATAGACTCCTTCACTTGCCGATTTGAATTCGCCGAATTCATACTTGCTGCTTAGTTCAAGAAGCGCCGTAATTTTTTTGCAAATTCTTTTTACCTGGTTTAATTCCTCTTTGTTGGCTGGATTGAAGGAATCCTTGTGGGTTCTATTTTTGTCGTCGCCTTCGTAAGCAATTAAGTTTGCAGCTTTATTATATGCTTTGGTTTTGCTGAACTCCAACAAATTTTTGAGAGTGGATTTAACCGTGTTTTCATCATTTGCTTGGGCGTACTGAACCTGTGTGCTGAAAGCCGCAAGTGTGAAAAGTATCATTCCAAAACTAAATAATCGTTTCATTTGTCCCTCCTACTGATGTCTAATTAATACTACGCAATTTGTACACTATGTGCGAAAAAATATTCTTTAAATCTTAGATTCAGCCGTGATTGCTCATTATTTTGCATTTGTGCATGGTAGTTATTCAACATCAATGCCAACTTTAGAATGTAAAATGTTTTATTCTTTCACCTTTTTCATCGATTTCTGTCATCGCTTCAATACCGATGTTAAGATGAAGATCGACAAATTTTTGCGTTACCGACTGATCCGATTTTTCTGTCTTCACACCGGAAGGAATCATCGGCAGATCGGAAACAAGCAGCAGCGCACCGCGGGCAATTTGATTTTTGTATCCTACTACAAATAAGGTAGCTGTTTCCATATCAATTGCAATTGCACCGAGCGTTCGTAAATATTTTTTGAATTTTTCATCCCATTCCCACAACCGCCGGTTTGTAGTGTAAATTACACCGGTTCTGTATTCTAATTTATGTGAGATGATTTTATCTGAAATAAACTTGTGAAGTTTGAACGAAGGAAGCGCCGGAACTTCAGGAGGAGAATAATCATTACTAGTTCCTTCTCCGCGTATTGCTGCTATTGGCAAAATGAAGTGGCCGATTTCGGTCGATCGTTTTAAGCCGCCGCATTTGCCGAGAAATAAAACTGCCTTAGGGGAACGGGCAACCAGAAGATCCATTATAGTTGCGGCATTTGCAGAACCAATTCCAAAATTGATTATTGAGAGACCCGACGAATTCGTTGCCGTTTGCATTGGTTTTCCTTCGCCTCTAATATCGCATCCGAATTTCTCAGCAAACTTTGTAACGTAATTATCAAAATTGGTCAGCAGCATATAATCGCCAAATTCATCAAGACTTGTTGCGGTGTATCTCGGCAGCCAGTTTTTTGCTATATCCAGTTTGGTTTTCATTTTCATTGTTTTACTAGAATTCAACTCTTTCATATTTGTCCGTAATCTTTGTTTTTCTTTTTTTTAATATATTATCAATCTTCATTGCCAGGTAAGCAAAAATATATCCGAACACGGCTCCAATCAAAGCACCGCCAACTATATCTGATGGATAATGTACGCCGACATACGGGCGAGAAAAAGCGAGCAAGAATGCAACTATAAAAAGCGGCCATTTGTATTTGGGAAAAATTCTTGTGAAGTACACTGCCGCGGCAAAATTATTTACAGCGTGTGAGGACGGAAAGGAAAAAGACTGTGTAGCACCAACAAGCAGTCTAACATCCGGCAAAATATTGCACGGCCTAATTCTTTCCACTAGGTGCTTTACAAAATGACTGCTGAATTGATCCGTTGCCGTAATAAGAACAAGAAAGACAACCGCCGCTATTCTTCCCGTTCTACCCCCCTTTATTGTTAGTATCAAGAAAAGCATGATGTAAGTGATATACCAATTCTTTACCTCTGTAATAAAGGGGAAGAACTTGTCGAAAATAGGATTCGCAATAGTGTGATTTATGAAATAGAAAACACTTACATCAATTTGATAAAGGAACTCTGTCATTTTCGTCCCGCATAACCCTAAAGAAAGATTGATTATTTATGCAAATTTCTTTATTTAAGCTCTGAAAAAATAATGATAATTGCGAGTTAAATTTAATCACATGAAGTTATGTCGCCTTGTTGTATATTCTGTCACATCAAAAAATAATGTTGTTGAAAACTGAAGCGAGAAAGCCACGACTGATACTCATTTAAGAAATACTCTTGAAGAAAGAAGTTTCCAATTTTTTA
>JAKAEE010000089.1 GCA_021820065.1 Bacteroidota bacterium
GGGGGTCTTGTTGATAAAAATGCCGCGCCGCAAAAGTATCTTTGCCTCCAAGCTTATTTAACACCAGACGAAAAAACAACAGAAGCGCTTCAAGAGTTGAGAACAAATATTCAGAAGAAGTACAAAACCACGACAACGTTTGGCTACGGTCCGCGCTTCTTACATTCCACGGGACAGCTTCATAAAGGCGATGCGGGTAACGGATTGTTTATTCAGTTTACATCCGGCATAAAAGAAGATGCAGCAATTCCGGATGAAGCCGGCAAAACGGAATCGTCAATAAGTTTTGGTGTTTTGATCAGTGCTCAATCATTGGGAGATTATCACGCTCTAGTTGACAACAAAAGAAAAGTGATAAGATTCGATTTGGGCAACGACGTGCTTGGTGGAATTAAGAAATTGACTGGCATTATTAATTAGAAATAGGGTCGAGCTTGCCCGCAGCAGGCATGATCAACTCGACCCTACACGGGTTCAATAAATCTTATCTCCCGCAGCTCTGCGCAAAGAATAATAACTGATAATTGTTTTGTACATAGATTGTACTTTGAGAAGCTGCGCTTGTGTTAAAGCGGTTTCGGCATCGAGTACTTCGAGATTTGTACCCGCGCCGCGTTCGTACTGAACTTTTGCTCGCTCTAATGATTTCTCAGCATAATCAATTTGTTCCTGCGCGGAATTTAATTTTTCCATAGCAGTTTTCATATCGCTGATTGCCTGATAAACATCGGTCGATATAGATTCTTTAACTTGATTTATCTTTTTATCCGCAGCATCTATTGATGCGTTTGCTTCGTTAATTTTATTTTCCGTAAGATTTCCGTTGAAGATCGGCACGCCAAGTGTAACGCCGGCAAACCAGTTTCCCCTAAGCACATTAATGTTGGGCTCGTAACCGTTCTTGAATCCGTAACCAAGATCGGCGCTTACAACTGGTTTATCTAATTGGGTCACCATTTCTTTTTGAAGATTTGCAGTGCTGCGTGCATCCTCAACAAGTTTTAGTTCCGGTCTTTGAGCGTACGCCACGCTAAATAGCGAATCGGAGTTGACGCTGAACCTAGGTAGATCAAAATTACCGGCTATACTGATTTCCTTTGCCCTATCCATGCCTATCAACTCTTTGAGATAGAGTTCCAGCTTATTCATTTCGTTGAGCAATTCGATCTTCTCGTTTTTGATCTCAACCATTTTTGTCTTGGTGCTCAATACATCGTAATCGGTAGCGGTTCCGTTTTTAATTTTCAACCCGGTAATATTCAAATGTTCTTGAAGAGCAGCTGTCTGCGTGTCTTTAACAGCAATGCTCTTTTCTAAAAACAGAATCCCGTAGAAAACTTTCACCGCTTGATTTGAGAGATCGTTCTTGATAAAATCTTCGTTGTCCTTCACAGAATTCAGAAACGACGCCGCATAATTGACTTGTGAATCGCGCTTGCCGAAATCGTACAATGTTTGATGAACGAACACGCCGATATTATAATTGTTAGCAGGCGCAAGTTCTAAATCCTGCCCGGCGAAACTGAACGCAGGTATTGGACCAATTCTTGTGTACGACGCTTCGGCACCGACATTCGGAAGGAACGAACTTTTCTGCTGATCCACACGATATTGCGCGGCACGCAATTCATCTTCTTTCTGTTTTATCAACGGATGATTTTCAACCGTAAGCTTGAGTACGTCCTTAAGAGTTAGAGAATTATTCTCCGTCTTTTGAGCAAATGTCACCGAAAAAATAAATGTGAGTGAAGCCGTGAGGATATATTTCAAATTTTTATTCATTGTTGATCCGTAAAGTTTTTGTTGTTCTTATATCAGTTAATCATTCCATAGCAACCATTTTTTGAGCCGGTCCCTTTTTCTTCTTATAGCGTAAAAACAAAATCGGGATAACACAGAGAAAAGTTATCAATGCGGCTATAAAGAAATCATCGTCAACCGCCGAAACAAAAGCCTGCTGGCTTAAATGATAAACTACTAAAGCATCAGCCCGCAGTGTTGATACTGCATTAGTCCCGCCAACAGCATGCTGTGAAAATCTCGACAATCCAGAAACAATATTTTTTGTAACGGGAGAATATTGATTTACCGCTTGTCCATATGAATTAATATGAAAAATAGTTCTATTAGTTAAAAGTGTACCCATGATAGCAACGCCAAAACTTCCGCCGATTTGTCTTAGCACGTTATAAAGCCCGGATGCCTGAGCCATGCGTTCGCGCGGAATTCCGGAAAGTGCAATCGTGCTTAAAGGTGTGAATACCCATCCCATCGCCAAACCGCGCAGATAAAGGGAAATCATTATTGCAGACGTTTCCGAAAACAGTGAAAGAAAATGATTTAGAAAAAGACTAAATGCCAAAAGAACAATTCCAATAAAAGCCGGAATTTTTGGATTAATCTTGTCGGCTAAGTTTCCGGCAATAGGCGACATTAACGCTTGCAAAAATCCGATCGGCAGAAAAAGGGAGCCTGCTTGGAAGGCGGTATATCCAAGTGCGTTCTGCAAATAAAGCGGAAGAAGAAAAGTGCTGCCGAACATTCCCATTCCGAAGATGAACAAAATTATATTCGACATTGCGAAGTTGAAATTCTTCAGCAGACTGAGATCAATCAATGGATGCCGAACATTCAATTCGGTAATCATAAACACAACAAACCCGATAATTGAAATGGCAAAGCATGTAACTATAAATGGTGAAGTCCATCCGCCGGTATTCCATTCGGCAGTGCCGTCCGATAACGCGATAAGAAGAGCACTGAGAAAAACCGACATCGAAATAAATCCTACAATATCAAATGATTCTTTCTTTGCAGTTTTATATTCTCTCTGTATGACCAGAGTTGCAAAAACTCCTACTATTCCAACCGGAACATTCACATCAAAAATTGAATGCCATGAAAAATTATCTATCAAGTAACCGCCGAGCGTTGGTCCAAGCGATACGGAAGCGGCTGCAGCGATTGTCCAGAACCCAAGAGCAACACCGCGTTTTTCTGGTGGGAATTCTCTCATCACTATTGCCATGCCCACAGGCATCATTAATCCGGCGCCGGCACCTTGAATAACTCTGAAAAGTATTAAAGCCGATTCATTCCAAGCCAGCGAACAGAGAAGCGAACCGAGTGTAAAAAGACCGAGTGCAGTTGCATAAGTTTTTCTGTAACCGAAGTGATCGGCAATCCAGCCCGATGTTGGAAGCATTATTGCAAACACAAGTAGATACGCGGTAGCAACCCATTTTACGGTATCTACACCTATTCCAAATGTCGCCATTATTTTTGCAAGCGAAACATCAACTATCGTTGCATCAAGAACCGCCATGAATGTACCTATCATAACATTTGCCAGAACCCACCATTTATATGACGTATGCTCATGGTGAAGCGAAGATATCTGGCTGATAGCCGCGCCTCTGATAGATTTTTCATTCGAGTTAAACATTTGTTATTTCACTTTCACAGATACTTCAACAGACATTCCCGGTCTCAATACCGGCTTAAGTCCATTAGCGTTTGCGATATCTTCAATTGAAATTTTAACCGGCACACGCTGTGTCACTTTTGTAAAATTTCCAGAAGCATTGTTTGGCGGAATTAACGAGAACTCCGATGCGGTGTAATTTCCGATTTCAATGACCTTACCGCTAAATTTTATATCCGGATAAGAATCGACATCTATTCCTACCGACTCACCCAATTGAATATGTGTAAGCTTTGTCTCTTCAAGATTTGCAGTAATCCAGAGATTTTTTAAATCATAAATTGTGAATATTGGTTGTCCGGGCTGCACTACATCGCCTGTAAGCACCCAGCGTTTTGCAACAACACCATCCATAGGCGCGGTAATGATTGTATTATTTAATTGAGATTCAATTAAACCGATTTGGCTTTTAGCCGTAGGTATTTTTGAAAGCTGAATATTGTATTCGGCTTTTGCCGCTTCGAGCGCACTTTGAAAATGATCGTATTGCTCTTTAGTAATTACACCGCTTTTGTATTCTGTTTCACCGCGTTTAAAATCATCCTGAGTACGGTTTAAATTCACTTGAGCGAGCGGAATATTGTTCTGAGCCAATGCAAGTCCGGCTTTTGCGGAGACTTCCTGAGCGCGGAGATCGCTATCATCAAGTTTTACAAGAACCTGTCCGGCTTTTACAGTATCGCCTTCCGCGGTTCCAAGAAAATTTATTCTGCCAAGAATCTTCGTGCTTATGGAAACACTGTTTGCGTCCACATACGCATCATCCGTTGAAACGAAATCCTGCATATTCATATACCATAAATATCCACCTATCGCAGCAGTTGTTAACAATAGGAGAAGAGGAATGATCATGCGCTTCTTTTTGAACAATGGAACTTCGTCAATACTTTCGTCGCCGCCATTATTAGAAGGAGCCGCCTTTGATTCCATCTTAATTTTATCTTTTAAGTCTTCGCTCTGTGCCATTTAAAAATTCCTTTATAAGTAAATTCTTTTTGATTATTTGTTTTTAATTCCATGAATAAAAAAATTAGTGGCAGTTTTCATTTCTTGATTCAATTTCTGATGAGTCTCTTCATCTATGCCTTGTCCTTTCGTCCAATTCAGAACGCGGCATCGCAAACCCTGAAGTATGTGCAGAAAGGTTACCGCCGTATCTTCGGGAAGGTTTGGAATGAATTCATTTTGAAGTTTTCCTTCGGCAAACATTCTTTCGAGCAGTTCCAATTCAACTTTCTCAAAATCAAAGAACAGTTTTTTGAACATCGATTTGATATCGAAATAGGATTGAACGCTTAATGTTCCGAGGTTGACCAATACTTGAAAGAACTTCATTCTCAGTTCAACAAATTCAAGAAGTTTTTCTGAAGCGCTTATTCTTTTCTCAAGGATTAGTTCAATGTTTCTTTTCAATTCATTTTGCTCTTCCAAGATTACGGCGCTGAAAAGTTCTTCCTTCGCCGGGAAGTAGTAGTACAGTGACGCCTTTCCCATCTCGGCATCTGCAGCAATTTCCTCCATTGTAACTTTTGAAAAGCCATAGTGAGCGAACCGCTTACGGGCAGCTTCGATTATTGCTTTTTCTCTTTCTTTTGAAGGTTTTTCTGAAATCATGTTTTATCTCTTCGACTTATTGACTTGAACAGTCGAAAAATAAGGAAAGTTCCGCATGCGTACTAAGAATTAGATCGAGCGATTAAATAGGTAAAGCGGTGAGATCAACTTCGAATGAGAGTGTTGAAGTCCAATGAGTACTTGGTTTGCCAATTTGCCGGAAAGTAAACGCACATAAGATTACAGCTTTTTTGAATTGCCGTACAATTTTAATCTCGTCATTACTTAAAACTACCGCGCCTTCAAGAAAATTATTTTCGCAAAGCACTACATCCTTCGATGTCAACATTAGCGTATTGTTTTCTTTTTCATTTTTAAGATAGATAAGTGCGAAGAAAGACTCTGGGTTGTTTTGAATTGAAGCGGCAATTTGAGTCTTTAGAACAATTTTATTGCCGTTCCAAGTAAGAGAATTTTGAAAACTACCTATTCCGGATGGAGTGATGATATTCTTAAGCGTTAGACCTAAAGCAGAAACCAATTTAGTGTTGTGCTTGATAAGTTTCTGGTAAGAATTTGTACCGGGGAGCTTAGCAACTTTCCAGACTTCCGCTAATTCAGGAACTGAGTTAATAAGTTTAGCAAGTTTAACAGTAACGGCAAACTTTGATCTACCGGAAACAGCGGAATCTGAATAGCTGATGTTATAGGAACCCGGTTTAGTATAGACAACTTCTTTTCCGTATCTCATTCTTGAAACAGTATTGCCAATTTTACCGGAGACTGGACCAAGAGGATTTATCTTTCGAATTGCCATAGGGAACCCAAGCCAGTTTAAGTATAATTTAAGTGTAGCTGATGCGGCTTTACTGGGGATGAGAAGCGCAGTTGGAGCGCATCTGGAGCGCAGTTGAAACGAAAAAGAAACTGTAGCACGGGGTATGTTTGGATCTGCTGCCGCATATTGTTTTGAGTGTTCTCATCTATATTGTAATACTATTACGGAATGTAATTTTGCCATTTGCATAGTAAGATTCAATGTAATTTTTATACAGTGGAAAGAGCCGAAGAAAACGTTAAGTGTGATACCAAGTGTTTCGTGCACTCGTATCGAGGAGACAGCCGGTTTATTTTTTTTAAAATGTTTTTATTTTAACAGCTCGTTCGCTTCTTCAAATGTGGTCGGTTTACCAATTATTTTTTTGTCCTTATCAACCAAGAACATTGTCGGCGTAGCATAAATAAAATAATCAGACGCGGCTTTACCATCCCATCCCCTGAGATCGGAAATATTCAAGAAACTAAGTCCATCGTTTTTTACAATATCAGTCCAATCCTTTTTAATTGCATCGAGAGAGATTGCAAGCACTTCAAACTTCTTTTCTTTTTGATTTTTGTGTAGTTCATTCAACTTAGGTAAAAGCTCTTTGCAATGGGGACACCAGCTTGCGTAAAAAACAATAAGGATTTTTTCAGCACTTATTTTATTAAGATTAACTTCTTTTCCAGCAACATCCGTCAGTGAAATATCGGGAACAGTATTACCAATCTTGAGATTCTTCGCTTGCTCAATTCTTCTTTTGATAAGTCCTTCTGTTTTGCCATCCAAGCAGAGATCATCTTTGATGACATAATTTTCGACTATGTAATCCAGCACTTTATCGAAGCCAAATTTCTTGAATCCGTCAATCAAGTATCCGGTGATATGCTGATAAACAAGCCGGTTCACTTTCGCTTTGTTAAAAATTGAATCCACAGCAGACATAAATTCTTTTTCTAAAAGCTCAAGCGGTAATTGAGGATTACGATAATAAGTTAAATACTCAATCGTTTTATTTGTGAAAAGATCCGAATTAATAAGTGATGAATTACTGAAATCAACATTATCCAGCGCATGAATCTTTAAATATGTAAGCTGTTTATCAAGGGGAATGGAAATATCCACAACAGGCAATTGAGCAGACTTAATATATTTTGCAATAAACGAATGCGGATTCTTTTGTGCGGTTACGTTTACAAATTTCACATACTCATTTTGCAATTGAGTTAGTTTGTTTTGTGTGGATACGAAATAGACATCATCTTTTGGGTAACGAGCTAAGACAAGCTGAAGTAATTCTGTTTTGGTTTTATATGCTTTGTTGAGTTTAAGAAACGAATAATACAATTTGTTGCTTTCAGAACTGATGACTTGCAGACTATCCATTACATTTTTTGCGTTTGTAGTTATGTTAACATCTTGGTCGTCATTAACAAAATCGATCCATTCCGTCTGGGCTCGGCCCAGCCGAGACTGATTGTTCTTGTCGAAAGATAAACGGTAAAATCCAGTTTGGTACTTTGTTTTATCAAGATTGAATTGAAATTTCTCTTTTCCAATTGCATTTACAGAATCAATAAGCGTAACCTTCTCACCGCTTAAAGAGGAGATAAAAGCTTTCTCGTTCTCTAAGTTTTTTACTTTTATCTCAATAGTCTGAGGATATAGTGTGCACATGTTGAAGAAACATAATATTGCAATTATATTTTTTCCCATTTATGACCTATTAGCTGAGTTGAAATCTTGTAAACATGGTTAACCTCTTTACTCAACACATTGAGATAATTTACTCAATGAAGAGCGGATTATTAAAAGGAGACTTCTGGAAAATTAATTCTACGGAGAAAGAACAACCTTTGATAGAACGCGGATAACACGGATTTGACGCTCGCCTCGCTCCGCTCTCCGAAGCGGGGATTTTCGCAGATGTAGTCCGCGTTGATTCGTTTAATCAGCATTCATCCGTGTTTCATCCCTTATTTTTCAGAAGTTCCAAAAGAATATTTCAACAACGGCAGTAACAACTTTGTTAATGATGGTTAAATAATCCACCTTACCCAATATTTTAATTTTATTACCACAGTATCTAAATAGCGATGTTATTAAAAAAGTACAATTTGCGTATAATTATTTTGTTAAAAGAGTTTCAGCCCATTCTTGGAATTTATCAAAGCTCCTCGAAAGTTTATCAATATCACTTTTATAATAAATGTCGCCATGGTATGAAACAATATTTTTCTGTTCAATTATTTTAGAAAGATTATCGAGAGCCCTTTTTTTTGCCTCTGAATGAATGATAATACTATCCAATAGATTAACTACCTCGTGGTGGTTCTCGCCTTTAGCTCTTTTACCCTTAGTTTTGATACACAAGGCATCGGCATAGGCAATTGCGGCATGCACGATAAGAACACCGGCAGCATTATAGTATTGGTGTTCGGCTGCTAGTTTAGCTCCGTGAAAAAAATTGAGCGCAACGGAATGGAAATTTGCTGCTTTATTTTTTTCAACAGAAACTTGTGATGTCTTTCTAGTCATTTAATAAATTCCTAACTGACTTACCAAAAATGACCTTACCTTCCTTTACAATATTGTTTACCGGCGAGAGTTTCTTTTTTGCTCTTATTTTAAAATCCAAGAGAGAAATAAAGTAAGGAGCTATGGAAATGCCAAACTGAGAATAAAAATCATGACGGGTTAGATTGATAATTTCCCCTAATTTCTTTTTGTCACTTTGAGTTTGATAAACGATGCAAAGATCGTAATCACTATTATTACTTTCTTCCTGCCGGGCAACACTTCCAAAAAGAATAACACTAACAGATTTTTTTGATAATGTTTTTTTTAACAGCGCAGCTATTTTGTTAGGAAGTGATTGTTCAATTTCAAGTAGAGGAAGAATTCCTTCCTTGACAAGATAATTTCCAAAGTTTAGAGTATATATGTGAACATTACCGCCGATCTGGCGGTTGACGATTTTCAATTTTTCTAACCTTGTTAGAGCCTCCAAGCATGATGGCGGGCTGATGCCGGCGTTCTTTGCTATTTCTCTTCCGGAGAATCCGTTTTTTG
>JAKAEE010000090.1 GCA_021820065.1 Bacteroidota bacterium
GTCAACTGTACATTAATTAATGGCGTGATTGGATTGAAGTTTTCTCCGAACTGGTGACTCTTAACTTCCGAGTATGAAATATTAACCGACTGCGTTTGCGAAAATGAATTTGGCTGTATCGTAAATTCCAATCCGTCCAACGGATCATTCGGCTTGCTCACTTTGATTGTTCCACCGGATGTACCGACTGTTTGATCGGTTACGTTTATTACCGTCCCCGTTTTGATTTTTTCATCTTGAGTTATTTGTTCCGGCTCGGTGGGACTTTCAACTTTCTTGCAGCTTTGAAACACTAAGAGAGAAACAAACAGCGAGTAAAAAAGAAATCTATTCATAGCACCTCCGTGCAGTTCTTCCATATCAGATGAAGAAAGAGGAGGATTCATTTACAAAATGAAGAAAAGGTGAATGAATGTCAATTAAAATTTCGCTCTGTTTTACTGGCTGGCTGGGCTGTCTCGCTCGATCAAAAACCTTTTTCTTTCCGTAGGGACTCGTCGGGGCAAGTCTATAGAATTTGTCATGCCGGCTTGTAATAAATTATTCTTCTTCTCATTTTGTTAGTCAGTTCCCTTCCACAATCTTTATCTCTTCTTCCGTTAATCCATATACCTGATAAATGAGTTTGTCTATTTCGGATTATAATACGCTGCTTCGATATCAGCTTAAAACATGCTCATTCCCCACCCGGAAAGACATTATGATATTTCATGAATTCATCGAATTCTTGTTGAAACGTTTTCTTTTTGTGATGTTCTTTCTGATTCTTTATATAATTGTAAACCTTTCCCAATTGGGACTCGCTAACCGAAAAAACCCCGTAACCGGTCTGCCATGCAAATTGTGTTTGAATTATTTTCTCTTGATTTATCCAATGGGATGACGAGCCCTTTATTTGTTTAACAATCTCTGAAATCGATTTTTGGGGATTTTCTAAAAATAATAAATGTGCATGATCCGGCATACCGTTGATTATCCTCACAGGGCAACCGGCTTCCCATAACTGACCGGTGATATAATTATATATCATTTCTTTCTTGTCATGAGTAATCATTGGTTCCCGATTCTTTGTTGAAAAAATTACATGCAACCATATTTTATAAAATGAATGTGACATTTTTATAAACCATTGAAATGGTTATTAATCATATTTTCATTTACCATAACCCACGAATTAATTCGTGGGCTATGGTGAAAAATGCTACGACTCAATTAACGGATTTATCCGTTTCCTTCTACAATCTTTATCTCTTCTTCCGTTAATCCGTACAGCTCGTAAACCAGCGCATCTATCTGTCGGTCTATGATTGAACATTTCTTTTCCAAATATTCTTTCTCACTCGCAGTTTTGGCGGCGGCGATTTGCTTCTTAGCTTCAAGGATCTGATCAACAAGTTTTACTACATGGTCGTGTTTTGCTTTTTCGCTATCATTACTAAAATCAATTTTGCGGATTGGAAGTTTAGAAATAAATTGTCGATTAGCCGAATACCATCCACCTCGAAAAGTCGCACTAACAAAAGGGAAAAACCAACCAAGTAATTTAGAGTTTATTATTGCACATAGATATTTTAAATCATGTTCAGTATAATTCTTTTTAAGAACGACACCACCAACATCTACATTGTCTAGATAATAGTCACCCTTTAGATCTATAGTACAATTCAAGTTTTCAACCAGTCTAGGAATACAAATCTTTTTGCGACTTTGAATACCAAGATTTTGGCTTCTCCCAAATCTGTACCATTCTTTCCCTTTGAATTTTCCCTTTTCTCTTTCTTCGAGTCTTTTTTTGTTGTGTTTCAAGTACTCCATTGTATTTGCGTATAATCGACTAAGTTCATTTTCATTTATTAATTCGGCGACTTCATTAGAAACTTTATAAGGGAAAAGGATGTACTGTCTATCTGTTGGAGTTATATATCTTTTCACATCGGTACCACTTAATAGATGGTGCAATAAATTCTTTTCGACTTTTATTTCTTTTCTTAAAACCTTAGAACGAAGTGTTAATGAGTTTTCTGTTTCAGTAACTTTATCAAGAATAAAAACATCATCTGCACTTGTCTGCAATCCAACAAAGATGTCAGCGAATTCATCAAGAAGAATGTTTTTATTCATCTTGTTGATAAGATTTTTGTTTTCTCCAACACTAAAGTTCCAGTCATCTTTAGTAATGCAATCATTTGAAATTCTTCCGGTTTCAGCATCAAAGTTGTTCATCCAAGATTTAGCATCTTCTATCTTAGAAAAATCAAATCCTTTCTGTTCTGTCTTATTGAGGAATAAGAGAGCTGTATAGGTAGTAGCTCCCTGGAATATTTGATTTGCACCAAAATGGATAATCTTTCTCAAATGTTTTCCGCTAGTGATAATTTGTCGCAACGGTTCACCGTACTGCGAGTTGAAAAATTTATTGGGAAGAATAAACCCAAGTTCACCTTTTGCTTTCAATAGTGTAATGCCTTTCTCTACAAAAACTACATAAAGATCATAGTTACCTTTTGTTGCAGCTGAGTATTTTTTCTTTAAGTAATCCACCAACTCCTTAGAAATAATTTTTAATTCTTGAATTCTTACATACGGCGGGTTACCGACAATCGCGTCAAATCCTTGTTCCGAGCCTGTCGAGGAACCCTTCTTGAAAACGTCCGGAAACACATCTTCAAAATTCATCGGTCGCAGTTTCAATTCATCCACCGCTCCCTTAAAAAGGGTGAGGCCAAGAATATCTGTACCTATCAAAGAATTACCGCAGACAATATTATTGTTAAGTCCCGGAAGAATTTGTTCCTTAAACATTACCCACGTTTCGTTTGCCGTCGCGGTGGTTTCATCTTCCAAAAGTTTTAAATAAAGAGAAAGCTGAGTTACTTCAATTGCCTGCGGGTCAAGATCAACTCCGTAAATATTATTCAGCAAAATGTTCTGCTTCTGTTTTAATGAAAGTACCCATTTGCCTTCATGCAGAATGCAGCCGTCTTTCTTTGCCTGTTCTGTATTATCCTGGTACCACTTTCTATGATACTCCAAAACCCTATCGAAAACTGTGATAAGAAATGAACCGCTTCCGCACGATATATCCGCAAAGCGCATCTTTGCAATTTCTTTCGGCGTCTTTCCTTCTATCAGTTTTCCAACCGTGTTCTCTACAATGTAATTAACAATGTATTGCGGAGTGTAATAAACGCCCCCCGCTTTTCTTACTTCCGGTTTTTCTTCTATGCGCACGCGCTTATCGGTGGCAATTACAATCTTGCCCAAGAATCTTTCATAAATTGAACCGAGTATATGAATCGGAATTATATCAAAGTTGTAGGGCGAATTATTGTGCGCTAATTCTTTACAGATATTCTCAAATACGTTTTCATCCGGCGCATTAAGATTTTCATTATCAATTAAATGTTTTTTGAATACAATGCCGTTGTATTTGGCATCCAAAGTTTTACACGTCCGTATAAATTTTTGCCATGCGAACGATTTATCTAAAATCGGATCGGGTTCAATCAGTTTATCTTCAAGGAATCTGATAAACACCAGCCGGTCGATTGTTCTCTGAGTCATTTCAGTCAGTTCATCGCTTCCTAAATCGGGGTTCGATTTCTTGAACGATTTTGCGAGTGAATCCCTTATCTCATCCAGCTCTTCAAGAAAAGCTTCGTCAATTGATTGGTACGTTCCGCGATGAGTTCCTTTCTGTATCGTTTTACCCTTCGGCTTGGGTAAACTTTCGGCAAATTTTTCCAACGAATTATTTGCAACCGCTTCATGACTTAAAAGCCAATAAATTTCGGAAAACTTTTCTTGGTTAGAATAATCCGAGTAATGAAAATTTTTGATTCTATTATTAAGGATTCTGTTTATATCCGGTTTGGTTCTGCAATCCAGAATATGTAACTCTTCAAAGTCGGTTAAAAATGTTATTGATAAACCGGCATTCCATCCGTAACGGCATGTTTGAAAATAATCGTCAGCGTTAGAAAGATTTCTACATGGCTTTTTTGCTTCTACATAAAACTTAACGTCTCTATAATTAGGCTTTAAAAAGAAAGCATAGTCTGCCCTTTTCTGCTGCTTCCCTATATATACGCCGCGTTCCACTTTAACTTCCTGCTCATAAGGATTAGTTTGTTCTTCGTGCAGAACGTCCCATCCTAAAGCGATAAAGAACTTATCAATAAAATCTTTTCTTACTTCGGCTTCTTGGTATTCCAGCAGGAGAAATTTGGATTCGTTGGCTTTAAAGGTTTGCGATAATTTAATTACCTGCTGAAATGCGGAATCAAATGGAGTCAATATTACCCACCCTTACGATATTATTTTGTGATCAATTTACTACAAATTTATTTTTTACGCATCTTTATTTAAACAGTCCCCTCTCTTTTGTCATGCCGGCTTGTAAGGTATTATTTTTCTTCTCATCGTTAACATTCCAACACACCCCATCTTTTAAACAGTCCCCTCTTGAGAGGGGACGGCGCGAAGCGCAGGGGTGTGTCAATAATCTTTTCTCGTTTACCGCGCTAACAACACGCCCCCGCGGCAAAGCGCAGGGGTGTGTCAGCTATTACTTTTTATCCACTCTTCAATTGCAGTAACTACCTTTTCAACATTAAACATTACATCATCGTCATCAAAGCGTAAGAATTTTATTCCGATACTTTCCAAATCATCTTGCCTTCGCTTATCATATTCTTCTTTGCCAACATGACTGCTGCCATCGATCTCGATAGCAAGATTTAATTCATTACAGAAAAAATCAACGATGTATTTATCAAGCGGCTTTTGTCTATGGAAATCATAACCGCACATTTGTCTGCCCTTCAAAAATTTCCAGAGTTTAATTTCCGTTGCAGTTGAATTGTTACGGAGTTCTCTGGCTTTCTGCTTTAATGCAGGATTGTAATAAATTATTTTTCTTCTCATCGTTAACATTCCAACACACCCCATCTTTTAAACAGTCCCCTCTTGAGAGGGGACGGCGCGAAGCGCAGGGGTGTGTCAATAATCTTTTCTCGTTTACCGCGCTAACAACACGCCCCCGCGGCAAAGCGCAGGGGTGTGTCAGTATTTTCGCATATCAATTAACAGGCGGCGTTGCATTCGCCTCGTTCGTTTTTGTTCCTTTACGTAATCCCAGGTCTTTAATCACCCGTGCAGATTGGTAAGCATTGTAGAAATCGCTGTTTTCCGATTTGAACGTTTCCATCAGACTATCCAATTCATTGTTCAGAAGATCGTCGGCTTTATCAAATAACCTGTCGAGTGATTCTCTAGCGGCAACGCGGCTCGCAAAACTCGAGTCGCGTTCACCTGCACACTTCTGAAACTCGCTAATCAGACTTGTTAAGCCTGCAATCTTCTCATCGGTTACTAAATAGTCCCCTAGTGAATTTTTGTTCGCGATCAGATAATCCCGAATGCTGTTCGCCTTAATCAGCAAATCGTTCTCTCGCAATTTCATGAGAAGCGTCTTGTTAACGTACACAACAGCTTTAATCTCTTCGTTGCCGTTGCGTTTTGCATATACGTAAAGCGAGTTGGCTAACGGCACAAGTTTTTCAATTAACTCATCCTTAGCTTCGTCCTTTGCGCTTGTTTTACCCGCAAATACTGTTTTGATTTCACCATCCCGTTTCCGTATTTCCTCAACAGCGACTTGAAATTCCGTGCAAAGCGTGTTGAGCATCGCAATAGATAAAACAATCTGCTCGTTCTCTTTGAAAACTGCCGTTACGGCATCGTACATGGATAGTTTGTTTGACTCTGACTTAGTCATAATTCCCTCCACTATAGGGTTTTGTTAAGTTGATTTTGCCACCTTGGCATATCAATTGTCATTTATCGAATAAAAACAGTTGATTCTTAGTATTAAGTGAGCATTTCTTAAATTAGAATATGCTCCACTTAACAAGAAGTCGTTATTTCTTCATTTCAAGCAGCCATTTCTCCAAAATTCTTCTCATCTCTTGGAAATAATTCCATATTTCTTCACTCAAAGTTGTCAATTCTTGAGTTCAACTTGCTACCGCTTCTGTTGTAATTGCTAATTCTTAACTTGAAAATTGCTGTTCTTTAATTGAACTTATCATTTCTTCGTTTCAATTTTTCTAATCTTGAGTCAGCTTCGGCAATTCTTGGGCTTGACTTATTAATTCTTAAACCCAAGTAGATACTTGTATCTAACTTATTTTAGTTTCTTTAGTTATAAATTTTAGCTCTAAGATTAAAAATGTACATTCTAAGGATGAAAAATTTATATTTTTGAAATGTATTTGTTTGGTGAGATTATGGAAAGTTATTTGAAAATGCCTAAGTGGAGATAGTTTCATTCTTCCCCCGATTGTTGAAATTTTATCAGAGACTATATTGAATCTACAAATGAATTTGCAAAAAAACAAGATTGAAAAGATGGGCGTGCTTCTTTGAATTATCTGTGTTAGCTGAAACTGTTACAAACTATTCAGTTTTTCAAGAGCTGTCTTTGATGCATTTTGTTCCGCTATTTTTTTACTGTTGCCGCTTCCAAAACCGTACGACTCGTCATTTATAAAGACTTCAATCGTAAATTCTTTCATGTGAGCCGGTCCCACTTCTTTTCTAATAATGTATCGCGGCGACTGCAATCTGTGGGCGTGTGTGTATTCCAGCAATTGCCCTTTGTAATTTTTATCCGCAAGAAACGATTCATCATCCTCAGAAGGTTCAATCACAGACTTGTGAACGAACTCTTCTGCCTTCTTCAATCCCTTGTCAAGAAATATTGCCCCGGTTAATGCCTCGTAAGCATCTGCCAGAATTGATTGAAGTCCAAGAACAGTATCCTTAAGGTACTTAGCGTTATACAAAATTACTTCATCAAGTTTCAGTTCTTTTGCTGCTACGTACAAACGCTCTTTGTTAACAAGCGATGCGCGTGCTTTTGTAAGGAATCCTTCCTCTTCTTCCGGGAAATTATAAAACAAATATTGCGCTACTATCATATTAATTACTGAATCGCCGAAGAATTCTAGCCGTTGGTTGGATTTTAATATGTCGGGATAAAGTTCAATAAAAGAGCGATGAGTTATTGCTTTAATGTAATAGCTCTGGTCAACAATCTGGTATTGCAGAATCTTTTCGAGCTGCCTAATTCTGTTCTGAATTAAGATGTGTAACTGCTTATCGGATATGCGATTATTCTGTTTAAATAAACCGATGATCCTATGAAAGATACTGCCGGACAAAACTATTCTTCAAACTTCTTAAACAGCAGAGACGCGTTGTGTCCGCCGAAACCGAATGTGTTGCTGATTGCATATTTGATGTTTTTCTTGACAGCCACTTTTGGCGTATAGTCAAGATCGCATTCCGGGTCAGGTGTATCCAGATTAATTGTTGGAGGAATTATTCCATTCTTCAACGCTAATATTGTTGCGATAGATTCTATTGCTCCGGCAGCGCCTAATAAGTGTCCGGTCATAGATTTGGTTGAACTTACGGTCAGCTTATACGCATGTTCACCAAAGACTGTTTTGATAGCCTGAGTCTCGTGCAAATCGTTCAACTCGGTAGATGTACCGTGAGCGTTAATATAATCGACTGCGGTGAGTTCTATACCGGCGTCTCTAACGGATTCCTTCATTGATCTAACAGCTCCTTCACCGCCCGGAGGTGGCGCTGTTACGTGGAAAGCATCTCCGGTTAAACCGACTCCGACTATTTCTCCGTAAATCGTTGCACCTCTTTTCTTTGCATGTTCAAGCTCCTCTAGCACTACACTACCAGAACCTTCACCCATTACAAATCCGTTTCTCTCTTTGTCGAATGGTCTGGATGCTTCTTGGTATCTGTCGTTCCAAGTGGATAATGCTCTTGCAGCGTTGAAACCGCCGATTGCCATAGGAGTTATTGCAGCTTCCGAACCCCCGGTCAACATTATGTCTGCTGATCCACGCTGGATAAGAATGAAAGCATCGGCAATTGCGTGAGAAGATGTAGCGCACGCAGATGTTGTTGCATAGTTAGGTCCCTTCAAACCGTAGCGAATTGAAATTTGACCTGCCGCAATATCTGAAATCATTTTAGGAACAAAGAAAGGACTAATTCTTCTTGGTCCGCCGTTAATATAGGCGGTATGTTCTTCTTCCCAAGTTACCATTCCCCCAATACCGCTTCCATAAATAACACCGAATCTTTCAAGATTAACTTTCGATAAATCTATTTTGGAATCCTCAACCGCCATTGAAGCTGTTGCAATAGCATAGTGAGTAAAAGGATCCATCCTTCGAACTTCTTTCTTATCGATAAATGCTAGAGGATCAAAATTCTTAACTTCGCAAGCAAACTTTGTTGCATGCGCGGCTGTGTCGAACTTGGTTATCAATCCCGCACCGCTTTTACCGCTAATCAATCCTTCCCAATACTCTTGTAGAGTATTGCCGATTGGAGTTAAAGCGCCGAGACCGGTTATAACCACTCTTCTATTATTCATTTTTTGATCCTTGTGCTATTTGTGGATGGTATGACAAAGGAAAAGACCACAGCCGAAACTATGGTCTTTTCGATAAGGTTTATTTTCCTAGTTTTTCTTTCAAGTACTTGGTTGCGTCGCCGACTGTGGAAATTTTTTCGGCATCTTCATCTGGAATCGAAATATCGAATGCTGATTCAAATCCCATAACCAATTCAACTATATCCAATGAGTCAGCGCCAAGATCGTTTGTGAATGAAGCTTCTGGAGTAATTTGTGATTCTTCGACTCCGAGTTTATCCATAACGATTTCTTTTACTTTTGCCTCAATGTCCATTTACTCTCCTTGTTTAGTTAATAAATGTTGTTTATTAAAAACTTCGTTTACATTACCATTCCGCCGTCAACCTTTAAGACTTGGCCCGTAATATAATCTGCATCGCTGCTGCAAAGAAAGGCAACAGCTTTTGC
>JAKAEE010000091.1:0-1877 GCA_021820065.1 Bacteroidota bacterium
TCCATTCATGTCGGCATAAGTATATGAAGTCTGCCCCGGATCAAACTCGCTGTAACCAAGCGAACTGCTTGTAATATCAACGCCTAAACCTTCCATCCATTCCAAAGCAGCGGCGTAGTTATCTTCTTCCACGTGAGTTTCGGTCGGTACATATTCTGTTTTAGCTAAAATGTAGCTAGCGTTGAACGCAGGTCCGATCAAATAGCCTGGAGCGAATCCGCCGATAATAGAAAGTACCGACGTGCCATGGCTGTCTTGATCGCCGCTGTCGCCGGCTTGATTTGCAGTTACTGAATCATGTTGAACAAAATCATATTCTTTCAAAATTTTTATTTGGTTGAAAGCCGGATGTGTCTTCCAACGAAATCCCGTATCAAGCAAACCGATTGTAACTCCGGCGCCGGTAATCCCGAGATCATGCACGGTTGGAATATCAGAAAGCGTATCTTGAGTTAATGATGCGCCGTAATCTAATGAGTAGGATGATTTCTTCAACGATCTGGTCTGTTGCGGCTGAAAAGGTACGTTCGATTCATTGTTAACAAAATAAAAGGTCCCAACAGGAAAAACTTTCTGCACAAACGATAAATTTCTAATTTGGTTTAACTGCACTTCAGAAAGATAAGATGTAACGGCATTGAACCATTTCAACCGGTTTTCAATTTTAACGCCGAGACTTTTTATTTGATCAACATAACCATCATTAAGCGGAAGGTCTTCGTAGGTAATGTAGTTATCACCCATAACCGCTTTTCTTCTTTCGATGGCTTTGGGCGAAAGTTCTTTTTCGGCAAGTTGGTAAAGCGATGAAGTCTTTTCAAGTTTGGTTGAATGCGAAACGCCTTTATCTTTGAAGTAGATAAAATATTTTGTCTGCGCGTTCATGGTTGACAAAAAAATCAGTCCGATCAAAAAAGAAAACAAATATTTCATCGTTCACCTTTCGCTTTTGGCAAGAATAAGATACTGAGGTTCAGACCGAAATCTCAATGGACTAATTTTGCAATTCTACCCAGTCTAACTGAACCGAGAAGATTGAAAAAATCCGAAAATGGAATACTGGGATCCCACGACCAATAGATCAAGAATGCTTCCCCGGCAATTTTATCGCGCGGTACAAAACCCCAGAATCTGCTGTCGGCGCTGTCGTCGCGGTTATCACCCATCATGAAGTAGTAATCTTTTGTGAGCGTGTAAGATTTTACCGGCTTGCCGTCAATCATAACTTGATTACCTTCAACAGTGACAGCTAATCTTCCCAATTCCCGATCAATGATTATGCGCCACTTTTCAACGTTGTCCGTTGTTAGATTAATCACTTGACCTTTTTTCGGGACAACAATCGGTCCGTAATTATCTTCGTTGAATTCACTTCCCTTTGGAAAGATACGTGGATTAGGAATCCCCTTGGGTGTGCAGTAACTATTTATGTATTGAATGTGTGCCGGGCGATGGGCTTCCTTTCCATTTACAAAAACTACTTTGTCAACAATTTCTATTGTATCTCCCGGTACGCCGATACAACGCTTCACATAGTTTGTGATTTCCGCTGCGTTCAATTCGTCTCTGTCGCCAGGATATTCGAACACAACTATGTCTCCGCGGCGTGGTTCTCGAATTGCAGGAAGTTGAAAATACGGAAGCGCAATGTCTGTAAATGGAATACTCCTTGGCGATGATGAACCATAGATAAATTTGTTTACGAAGAGAAAGTCGCCCACTTTAATCGTGCCTTCCATCGAACCGGTTGGTACGCGGGACGTTTCAATAAAAAATGTTTTGATAAGAAATGCAGCCACAGCCGCAAACAACAAATTTTTCCAAAACTCGAAAAACTTTTGTTTCTGAGTTTTAACTAATGGTTTCTTTGTTTCTTT
>JAKAEE010000091.1:1977-8883 GCA_021820065.1 Bacteroidota bacterium
GAACAAACCTTCAAGCCCCAGCTGTAAGATTTCTTTTCATGCACAATAATTGAAAGAGCGTCAACTTTTTCGCCGTTCAACATTATATCTATCTTAACTAAATCTGATTCTCTATAACCGATAAACTCGTAATCGAATGACGCGTAACCGCGCGAAATAGATTTCAGTTTGTCGTAAAAATCAAAAATTATTTCCGAAAGAGGAAATTCAAATTGAATATCCGCACGCGTCGGGTCAATGTAGGTTGTGTTTTTATATACACCTCTTTTTTCAATCGCAAGCTGCATTAAGTTCCCGACATACTCGCTTGGCGTAACAATTTGCGCTTTCACAAACGGCTCTTCAACGCGTTCAATATCACCTTGAGGCGGCATTTCTGCCGGATTATCAACTATAATTTTTTCTCCGTTGCGCTTGAAGACCCAGTATTCAACGTTGGGAAGTGTCGTTACAAGTGACTGATTGAACTCGCGCTCCAATCTCTCTTGAACAATTTCCATGTGAAGCATTCCAAGAAATCCGCATCTGAAACCGAATCCCAATGCCGCAGAAGTTTCCGGTGTGTAACTAACCGATGAATCGTTCAAGCGATATTTTTCAAGTGCTTCTCTCAAATTTTCGTAATCATCGGAATCGGTTGGATACAAACCGCTGTACACCATTGGTTTGATTTCTTTATAACCGGGAAGAGGTATCTCCGAGCCGTTGCGAAGATGGGTAACAGTATCGCCAACTTTTGTGTCGTGTAGGTCTTTGATTCCGGCAATCAAATAACCGACATTCCCGGCTTTCAATTCGTTTGCTTTGATTCGTCCTAATCGCAGCGTTCCAATTTCTTCGGCGAGAAATTTTTTGTCGTTCGCAAAAAACTTGATCTCATCTTTTTCTTTGATTGTTCCGTTGAATACTCTGACGTACGCAACTGCGCCGCGGTAAGAATCAAAAACGGAATCGAAGATCAAAGCTTGAAGCGGTGCGTTTTCATCACCTTTGGGAGCCGGAATTTTTTGAACGATCGTTTCCAACATTTGTTCGATGCCGATTCTCTGTTTGGCGCTGGCAAGAATTATATCTTCCTTTTTGCAGCCAATCAAATCTATTATCTGGTTTGAAACCGTATCAACCATTGCGCTCGGAAGATCAATTTTATTTATGACCGGAATAATTTCCAAACCGGCATCGATTGCCATGTAAAGGTTACTTATGGTTTGCGCTTCAACGCCTTGTGCTGCATCAACAATAAGAATTGCGCCTTCACATGCAGCGAGTGAACGTGACACTTCATAAGAAAAGTCAACGTGTCCCGGTGTATCGATTAGATTGAGCGTGTAAGTTTCTTTATCCGATGCGATGTACTTCATCTGGATAGCGTGCGACTTAATAGTTATGCCGCGTTCGCGCTCCAAATCCAAACTATCGAGCAATTGTTCTTTTGCTTCCCGCTTAGTAACTGTGTGAGTAAACTCCAACAAACAATCAGCAATGGTTGATTTGCCGTGATCTATGTGTGCAATTATGCAGAAATTTCTAATGTAGTTCATACTTTATGATTTTAGGTGCGAAAATATATGAAAATGACGAGGGTATTACAATTTACACATGTGAGAGATAGATAGAACGACGAATAAATTGATAACAAAAGAAAAAGTTTTTAGTCGGTTTGTAAAAAGGCGGGACAGGATTGACCTGTCCCGACGTGTGAAATTATTTCATTAGCAGCATTTTCTTTGTGATGGAATTACTTCCGCTTGTGAAATTGTAGAAGTAAACTCCGCTTGGCAAATTAGTTGCATTGAATTCAACTTCATATTTACCCGCTTCATAAACTCCATCTGCAAGAATTTGAATCTCTCTTCCAAGTACGTCAAACACTTTTAGTTTTATCTGGCTCTTCTGCGGAAGCGAGAAACTAATTTTTGTTGTTGGATTGAATGGGTTGGGATAGTTACCAAGCAATTCATCTTGAACAGAGTTTGTGAGAAAGGTGTCTGCGAATTGCTGATTTCTATAGGAAAAATTGCTGGGGTTTTCACCCAAGATTAACATTTTACCATTTAATACGAGACGGTCGTTAGGATACTTTGCTTCCAACTCGCCCAAATATTCTTTTGCCTTGGTAATATTGTTGAGGTACTTTCCAAATACAAAGCTGAGATTAAATAAGGAATGTTTATACATCTCTTCGCTAGTAGAATGATTGTCTCTGAGAATATTCAGATTATTAACGGCATTTTCGAATTTGCCTTCTCTAAGATAAGAGAGATATTCCAGTTCAAGTGCTACTGCATATAACTCATCATCTTTTGAAAGCTTCGGGAGAATATTATTGTTCAAATAATCAATGAATCCCTTGTTGTTCATTCTTGAATAACATTGGCTAATCTTTGCCAAGGCGTATTTTTTCTTTGAAAAGTCTTTTTCTTTTGTGAACTTCTTTTCAAACTGATCTAATGCATCTTGATAATTACCTGCAAAGAATGATTGCAATGCTTTCATAATCTCTGCATCAAAGAAAGAATCCCAATCTATCGCAGAAGATTGTGCTGCGCCTAATCCCACTGTATTAAGCGATAATGAACTACTTTTCTGCATTGTTGGATTCGGATCAGAGCTAAGAGGGGAAGATCGATCAATGTATGAGGTTCCATCGGCATAAAATTCTGATGCATTTGGTGGATAACTACCCCACCAGTTATTTTGAACATAAGCATAACTATTTGAAGTAGCCGATACTTCATATCCAGTACTATTGCATATACTGTTGGAACCTCCACAACCGGAATATCCGAAATAAGTCTCGCTGTTGTAATATAACGACAAACCTGTACCATTGTTTCGTAATGCATTTGAAGCTGGACAATTACCTCCAATTGCTGAGTAAAGATCAGAATAAATACCGGAATAAGAATTACCAGTAATAATATTACTGGAAATAGAAGGTGATGATTCATTTTGAGCCCATATCCCATAACCACCATTATTTCTTATCTGGTTATTAGTTATTGTAGGGGAAGACATGTTGAGAAATATTCCATTTGTATTATCATGGATATAATTGTTGGAGATATTCATGGAAGGGGAGCCACTCAATATTAACGCTGTTTGAGCATTTGATATGTCGCAGTATTTAATTGTACCGTTTCCATAGTATTGGAAATTAATTCCTGTCCACATACCGGTCGAACCAATTCGATTAAAGGTAATAGAATTTTCTGCGGTCCCAATGGCACTTAAAGTGCGAATACAGTTAGTTCAGTGCTACTTTGGAACTGAAGAGTCGCACCGGCACTAATATTTAAAGTTAGCCCAGAAGGAATTGTAAGAGTTCCGCCAACAAGAGTTGTACCGGTAAAAGTTAAATTTGATGGTAAATTCCCGAACCATTTTCCACCTAGTATTGCGGTCATTATAGTGCCTGGATTACTAACAGAATGCATAATTATGCTTGAGTTGGTACCATTATATTTCTTGCAATTAACGGCAGTGAAGTCGTTAAGATTGCGGTTTCCCGTGCTACCTGGCCATAGATCTCCAAAATTTCCCCACCAAGTTTGTTCTCCGTCAGCTTCAATTATTTCTACTCTTGGCCATGATGTAGCCCCGTCGGTGCGCCAAACAATAATGCCACCGCTCCCAGAATAACCAACATAGTCAGGGCAGAATCGTCCATAATCTTGGTAGCGTCTATTTTCAAAATAGTATACCTCGCTTCCAGATGCAATTCTGTAAATAGTTGGGTTTGAACCATCATAGGTTAAGTTCAACCCTGTATTTGGAATTGAAGGAGTCTGTACAGTTACCCAACTATGAGTATATCGTTGGTGTGGATCAATTGGCGCAGGACATTGTCCCTTGCAGGGGCTCGTATTCCCCATATCACAACCATCTCCCATTAATGACCAATCAACTCCATGACCATATCCATAAATATCACCTAATCCAAGCAAATGACCAAATTCGTGGCTATGAATTCCTATATGCGCAAAAGTATAACCATTAGCAGCTGTATTTTCATCGTTATAGTGAGTACGACCTCCCCAAACTTCACTCATAATATAGCTATTACTTGAGGCTTGAGGATTCAAACCGTCGCCGTAATAATTACCTGCATATACGTATACAATTTTGGTAGTTGAACCAGTCGATAAATCGTAACCGGCAGCAATACCTGCATTATAAGCATCCGCAAAAAAATTCCGCGTGTAGTTTTTATAATCGTTCTTATTATATGAAAGTCTAACCCAAGTTGGCAAGTCGCCTCCGTTCGAGCTATTTAAAACAGTAGCATTTATTACTACATTGCCGTTCGTCATGCTGTTGTAATATTGGTTCATACTGCCATATGCAGTTTCCCCATCAGGAGAAGTTGTATAATTGTTACCGTCAAGCATATTCTTAAAGTTAGCTCTTGTGTAATAATTCCTGCCATGAACGTCTAGAAATTCCACGAGCAACACTTTAATTGTATAAGTGGTTAAAGCTACTTTTGCGAGATAATTATTTTTATTTTGATAAATATTGTTATTAAATATCTGAGATTTAGTAATAAATGGGTTTGTCTTTACCAAATTTTTAGGAATTCCAACCGGGTTATCAATTCCAACCTTTAATTGTGTAAGAATAAATTTGCCTTTATTTGAATTGCTGGCATAATAATAATAGCCGTCTGAATGATTTTTTTCTATTGAAAAGCCATCCTTTGTTTCGAAAAAACCTTCATATTCATCTCCGTACATTCGCGCAGTAAATTTAACGCCGTTTGGCTGTATGAAAGTTTTCCATCCAGTATCATACCAACTTGCTAATGTAGTACTTGTTACGATTAAAAGAAAAACTGAGGCAGTGATAATAACTCGTTTCATTTTCTTACCCTCCCTTCTATCTTATTCGTAGAAATTTTCCACTAAGATTAATATTGTTTTTAGTTTTTATAAAATAAAAATAGATACCCGGAGCTGCTTCAACCCCGTTGCGATCTTTCCCATCCCATCGGAGAAATATTTCTCTGGAGGATGAACTATTGATGTTGAATCTTCTAACCTCCCTACCAAGTATGTCATATAAAATCAGTTCATTGGCAGTGTTATCACTTTCTGTTTTCAGTCGGAATATTACCAATTCTTTGGAAGGATTAGGATAACAAGTCACTAAAGCTGTTGAGGAAGTATTGTTAATTGTTTCATCGTCTTTAATGAAAGTTATTAAACCTAGATTACCATTCTTATCCACTTTTTGTAAATAGGTCCCCCTTGGTCGGTATTGTGGTTCGTACTCTGTAAGAGCGTCAAAGATTAAGAATGCACCACCGTTTTCATCGGGCAGAATAATACAATTGGTATTAACGTTTTCAAAAACCTTAATGCCTTCACTTTGCCAAACCGGTTCTCCATTTTTGTTAAGCTTTTGTAAGTAAAGGTCATTAACAGATGTCCCTTGTTTATTTGGTTTCCCAAATGCTATAAGAATTGATTCTTCATCTAAAGGTTGCACTGCTAAGATTCCACCTGTGAACTTAATGCCTTCAGCGCTCCAACATGTATTACCATTTCTGTCAATACAAAAAACTGAATTCCCTGAATCACCAACAATTTTGAATACCCATTTATTCTGGCTCCATTGCGCTATTGTAAATGAGATAATTCTTTTGAAAGATAAGCTTAATATTTTATCAATCCAGATGGGTGAACCCTGTGCATCATAAAGTCTTGCTCGTATATCTTCGTTAGTACCATAGATAAGAAGTAATTCTCCAAAATTATTGGTCCCAACCAAGCAGTCTGCATTAATACCGACAAGCAGCGGTAATTGCCATTGTTTTTCTGCCCAAGCGTTAAAATAAGCTACTGAATCGCCTCCATTTTGAAAAACGTAGCGATCTTGAAACATATAGATATTTCCAGTGGGGCTTTGTTTTATTGAAGATGCTTTGAAATTGAAGAGCTTCTTTCCGCTTTCTCCAAATTTTAATTCACCGTTTGTCGGATCAACTTTTTGTACAAAAGTGCCGAATTCATTTTCAACACCTACAGTATTATGGTCGTTAAACCATGTCCAGTAAACCATAATATCTCCATCTGGTGCATAACAAATATGTGCCATGTTTGCCCCGCCCTGATAATCAACGATCATATTTGTCAAACGCTTTCCAACTGGTCCCCATTGAACATTCCCCTTAGAATCTATATACTGTACGTGCGGGTATTTTGCATAATACTCCGTATGATTTTGCAGGTTTCTATATTCCAAGTATTCAAAAACAAAGTAAGCACCACCGTCGGAACGAGCTAATATGTACGCATTTCCATCTTCATCAAGATTATTTGGGGGAGTGCTCAATCGTACGTTACTCCACAAAAGCTTACCGCTAGTGTCAGTCCGTCCGGCAACTAATGGATATTGCTCAATCCAATTAGTTGCTACACAAATAATGTCTTTATTATTTGTTATTACTGATCGAGGAGATAAAGCATTGTTCAGAACTAGAATACCAAGAGAATCGCGTAATAATTTCTTCTGGTTTACATAGTTTTTTGCATATGATCCATTCTGGCCATCTGTTTTTATTACGGCAAGAAAAACAATAATACTTACAACCCAGTGTCTCATATTTTTTTCTCTCCCTTATACGTTCAATCAATTCTTCTCACCAAAACACAAATCTTCTTCTCTTCCTTCTTGAAAATTCTGGAAGGTAATAGTAAAATGTAGAAAGTTTTATTTTGCTACGTCATATTTCCCACTGCGCTGGTTAATTGGATTTGTTGTTTAAAAAGAAGTGAAGAGGAAGCATTTTATATCTTCCAATAAACTCAATTGCATAGTAATAAATTTTTTATTAAAAGCAATCAGTATAACTACTATATTTTTTGAAGGTGCATTAGAAATTAAACGAAAAACGAAAGGAGA
>JAKAEE010000026.1 GCA_021820065.1 Bacteroidota bacterium
CTTCTTCGGCAATTGTCTCTTCGGAACAATTAAAATTAATGCCCGTGGAAAATTTAAGTCAGGTAATTAATCTGCAAGCCGGCGTCGTTAACGGACACTTTCGAGGAGGAAGGTCAGACGAAGTTTCCTATTTGGTAGATGGCGTCTCGGTAACCGACGTGTATAACGGCGACTTTTCAGTAGGAGTTGAAAATAGTTCTGTTCGCGAGATGGAAGTTATCAGCGGAACTTTTAATGCCGAATACGGACAAGCGATGTCTGGCATAGTAAACATTGTTACTAAAGACGGCGGCAGCAAATACGAAGGAAATGTTTCTGCGTATCTTGCCAATTACTACACTACTCATACTGATATTTTTCAGCATATGAATAAATTCAATCCGCTCGGTTCTATGGATGTTCAAGCTACATTAGGCGGACCAACAAAAATTTTAGATAATCTTACATTCTTTTTGACGGGCAGATATTATAAAGACGAAGGTTATGAATACGGCAGAAGAATTTATAACACCTATGATAACAGACCGGTTTTTCCTAATTCTCAAAATCAAAATTATTGGATAGATACAGCCACTGGCGACAGCGCCTGGGTACCGATGAACCCTTACACAAAAAAGTCGTTCATGGGAAAGCTTACTTATGGACTTTCGAATTGGAAATTTAGCTACAGTTTTTCGTGGGATGACAACTGGAATAAATATTACAGCCATGCTTACAAGTGGACACCCGATGCAATCAAAAATCATTATAGAACGACAACGATGAACAATTTGCAAATTTCATATCTTCCTAGTCAAAGCACTTTCGTTTCATTAAAACTTTCTTCAAATCTTTATAAGTACTGGGGATATTTATACACCAATGAATATGACCCCCGTTATGTTGATCCGAATCAGGGTACGCCGTACTCAGGATACACATTCAATCAGGGTGGTAACGAAACAGACAGATACAACAGATACACTTATACAAATATTGCACAGATGTCAATTGAATCTCAGGTTAGCAAAGAACACAAGGTTAAGGTAGGTGCGGAATTAAGACTTCACGAACTCTTCAGCAGTTGGAAAACAATTAGAAATTTGACCGATGGACAAATAGATTCTACAGGAGCACCGATATTTACTCTCGGTTACTCTGATCCCAACACAAAATATAATCAGGCATACACGCGCAAGCCGTACGAGTTTTCAGCTTACATTCAGGACAAGATGGAATACGATATTATGATTATCAATGCGGGAATTCGTTTTGATTATTTTAATCCAAACACAACTTTACCGGCTGATTTAAGAAACCCGTTGGCAAATCCCAATTTTCCTAACGCTAATGTTTGGAGGCAGGCAGTATCAGAATATCAAATCAGTCCCCGGTTTGGTGTTTCGTTCCCAATCTCGGATAAAGGCGCTATTCACTTCTCATACGGGCACTTTTTCCAAATTCCAACATTCGAAAATTTGTACAGCAACTACAAATACTTGATCGATCAAACAACAGCTCTTTCTTCTATTGTCGGAAATCCCGAATTAAAAGCTCAAAAAACAGTTAAGTACGAACTCGGATTGCAGCAAGTACTTTTTCCAAATGTATCAATCGATGTTTCTCTTTATTACAGCGATATAAGAAATTTGCTTGGAATGGATATTCTGAAAACATACGAAGGATTTCTATACGGAAGATTTATCAACAGAGATTATGGAAATGTAAAAGGATTGGTTCTCACCCTTGATAAACGATTTGCCGATTACTTCTCTGCGAAAGTCGATTATACTTATCAGATCGCACAGGGAAATGCATCTGACCCGATGCAGAATTTCTATAATAATCAGGCAGATCCACCGATAGAAGCGAATAAGAAAATTGTTCCTCTTGATTGGGACCAAACTCACACTCTTAACATATCTCTAACTGTCGGCGATCCAACCGATTGGACTGCTGGATTAATAATGAGTTACGGAAGCGGGGCTCCATATACTGTGGAAGCCAGATATACAAATGGGCTGCGCTTTGAGAATCAAGGAAGAAAGCCAAGCACTTTAAATGTTGATCTGAAAGCAAACAAGGTTTTCAAAGTTCTTGGAGTTGATGTTAACACTTTCTTACTTGTTTATAATTTGTTCGATATTAAAAATGAATACGGCGTGAGCGCTTCTACCGGAAGAGCCGGTGTGGATCTAAACACTCAGTTTGCAGGAACAATTATAGGTAGAAATACAATTGATGAATATCTTAAAAATCCCGGGGACTATTCTTCACCTAGAAGGATAAGTTTGGGATTTAATGTTAGTTTCTAAAAAGTAAAGTATAGATTTTAGAAAATGGAGTTTATAATGAAGAGAAAAATTCTGATCCTGTTTACTCTGCTTGTTTTTGTGAACATGGCTTGGGCACAGTCTGAAGAACAACGCCAAAAGTATTTGCAAGAGCCGGTGGGCGATAAAACGTATAGGAAGAGAGGATTGATGGACGGCAACTTGGTCCGTACAATTTTTTCAAACGATGGTCAGCTGGGCACGTGGCCGGATAGACCTTCTGGTGAATGGCCTAAAGGGACCGGACATAATTACATTGACGGATGTACCCCCATTGTTTCTGCGGCAGTTTTGGCGCCCGGTAACGGACAACTTGTTCACCCTGCTGAAACATCTTACAGAGAAGAAGTTGATTTTGATCCTGTCACCGGCGCACTATGGGTTATGGAACCGTTGCCCGGTTATGTAAGTCCGTCGTCGGAAGAACCTGCAATGAGCACAAAGCCAAAAACTTGGCCGAGCTCTTGGCCCAGATCACTTCCACACACGGATCCTTCTTGGGATGGATTTTGGTATGGATATTTTGGTAGAGGCGTTCAGAACGCTGATCTGGAAACATATTATGTAATGGATGATTCACAAGACAAAGAGTATCAGCGAGTTCCTTATTTGTATAGTCCAATTGCAGCATATCCTGTTAGAGGCGGCTTGGGTATTAGAGAAGAAGTCAGAGGATTTCAGTGGTCACATGTTCTTGCAGAGGATATTATTTTCTTCCATTTCGATATAGTTAACTTAGCTGATGTAACCTATGATACAACTTATTTTGGATTCTACTGTGATACTGGTGTTGGAGGACTAGATGATAACGGCGACGATATGGCATCTTACAATACTCTATTGGATATAGCTTATGCTTATGACCATGACGGTGTTGCGCCTCCCGGTAACTGGAAAACAGGTTACGTTGGTTACGCATTTCTAGAATCTCCAGGTAACGGCTACGATGGTATAGATAACGATCAAGATGGAATGATTGATGAGCGGCGAGATGATAATATAGATAATGATCACGATTGGGTGCCATATACAGATCTGAATCATAATGGTAAATGGGATCCAGGTGAACCGCTGAATGATGATTTGGGTAAAGATGGTGTAGGCCCAGATGATCCTCAATATACTGGTCCGGATGAAGGAGAAGGTGATGGAGTTCCTACACACGGAGAACCAAATTTTGATGAAACAGATAAAGATGAATCTGATCAGATAGGTTTAACAAGTTTGGTAATTGAGCGCTTATCTAATAAAGGTCCAACAGCTATCTGGCCAAAGAACGACGAAGTTATTTGGCGTAAAATGAGTTATGCGACATTTGATACTTCGCTTGCAAACGCGAACATTCAAATACTTTTCGGATCGGGTCCTTTCCCATTACACAAAAACTTAAGAGAAAGATTCTCCGTTGCTCTGGTTTTCGGCACCGATTACGACAATATGGTTTTTAACAAAGAGACGGTTCAAGCAATCTATAATGCAAATTATAATTTCTCGCAACCTCCTTATAAACCAACTTTGACTGCTATACCAGGTGACAAAAAAGTATTTCTCTACTGGGATGATATATCTGAAAAGTCTTACGACCGTTTCTTGCGTAAGCGTGATTTTGAGGGATATTTGATTTATAGAAGTCAAGAACCCGAATTCAACGACGTAAAGATTATAACCGATGCTCAAGGTCAACCAAAATACTGGAAACCTATTGCACAATTTGATTTGAAAGACGGTATCAAAGGTCCTGATCCTATTGGAATAAACGGCGCACATTTTTGGAGAGGTAACGATACCGGATTGCAGCATTCATTTGTCGACTCAACAGTTACAAACGGAAACACTTATTATTATGCCCTGGTAGCATACGATCAAGGAGATCCTAACTACGGAACGAAAGGTTTAATACCGACAGAGACAACAAAGATTATCACTCAAGATTTTTCCGGGTCGATAAAATTTATTGACATCAATTGTGCCGTAGTCACACCTAATTCGGCTGTTGCCGGATATGTTCCCCCGCAAGTTTCCGGAAATTTATCTTCTGTTACGCAAGGTATCGGCACCGGTAAGCTGAACTTGCTTGTTCTTAATCCTAACCAAGTTCAGGATGGCGCAACCTACAAAGTAAATTTTTCATCATCGGGAACCGAATCCAAATTTAGAACTACGGCGTTTTCAGTTACAAGAACAATGAACGGAACGGAAACAACAATCATCCCAAATGTTGATTCCACAAACATTGGCGCAGGCAAGTTTACCGCTCCGTTTGATGGCTTAGTTATGGCTGTTTCAAATGATACTAGCGGTGCAATAAGATCTCAAGGATGGGTAAAAGGTTTTTCAAACGTTGATATGACTATTATCCGGGATAAGAGTTCTCCAACCAGAAACATTGCTTGGCCTGCCGATTATGAACTTGAGTGGTTGCCTGATGGACAAACCAACACAACGCCATTCACAAAAAAGCCGATTCAAGTTAAAGCAAGAAATCTGACTCGAGGAGCGGATGTTCAGCTGGAATTTTTTGATAATGACAAGAACGGTATATTTAATCTTGGCGATGATTTAATCATTATCGAATATGTAAACGGTCAATTCAAATTAACATGGAGGATTCAGTACCGGATTCCTTCTGCGCCTGTTTATGTAACTCCAAAACCAGGGGATATATTCCGGTTTACAACTTCCAAACCTTTCTATCAAGGAGATTATTTCCAATTCACAACTAAGAGCGCAAAAGTTGAAACCTCTCTTGCGCAGAATGATCTAAATAGAATTGCTGTTGTTCCGAATCCTTATATTGGCGCGAATGCATGGGAAAAGAGAAATCTAAATTATTCAGGGCGAGGAGAACGCAGAATAGATTTTATTCATCTTCCGCAAGTATGTACGATTAGAGTATACACTGTTACAGGTCAGTTAATTAAGACTCTAGATAAAAGCGGCGGTCCGGAAGACGGTTCGCTTTCGTGGAATCTTACCACGGAAGACGGAATGGATTTAGCATATGGATTATACATATTTAATGTTGATGCGCCTGGTATTGGGTCGTACATCGGCAAATTTGCGGTCATCAAATAGCAGTGGAGTGAATATGAAAAAAGTAAATATAATTTTGTTTTTACTGTTGGCGGTTGCAACAATCTCCGCGCAAACATTTGTCTCGGATGTTTCTAAAAGAGGAACCACTGCAGCTCCATTTCTAAATATTAGTCAAGGTGCAAGAGCTACTGCTATGGGAAGCGCCTTTGTTGCAGTGGCCGATGATCCAAGTGCAATTTTCTGGAACCCGGCTGGAATTGCAAGAATAGAGGGTGGTTCTGTTATGTTCGATCATACGAACTGGATTGCAGACATCAATTACAATTATATGGCTGCGTCTTATAATCTCGGCAGTTACGGTGCAATCGGCGTCAGTTTTCTTTCTTCCGCCATTCCTGATATGCCTGTTCGAACAATCTATAATCCTGAAGGAACCGGTGAAACCTTTGGCGTTACCGATGCGATGTTTTCTGTTGCTTATGCAATTAACTTAACGGATAATTTTGCAATCGGTTTCAATCCAAAGTTTGTGATGCAGCAAATCTGGAGAACTTCCGCTACCGCTGTTGCTATTGATATGGGCGTTATTTACCGCACTCCATTCGATGGAATTATTCTTGCAATGTCAATTGCCAATTTCGGAACGAAGATGAAGCTCGATGGAACCTCAACGCTTGTTTTGTACGATCCAGATCCCAACAGCACTGGAAACAACGGACAGATTCCTGCTAACCTCTCAACGGATCAGTGGGAGTTGCCGCTTAACTTCAGGGTAGGATTATCATACGAACCGTTGAAATCGGAAATGCATAGACTTCTGGTTGCGGTTGATGCATTACACCCTGCGAATGATTATGAGAGCGTTAATGCCGGATTCGAATATACTTTCAACGATATGTTTTCGGTAAGAGGCGGATACAAATCTTTGTTTCTTAAACAATCCGAGGAGTCTTACACGTTTGGTTTTGGAGTTAAACAATTATTGATGGGTAATGTCGGAATCAAAATAGATTATTCGTACAGCGATTTCGGAAGACTGAAAAACACTCAGCAATTTTCGGTCAGCGTACTTTTCTGATGCATTGTTTTCATTGGTGCCTCCACTGAAAATAATAGTACTGAACGATTGGGTGGGGATAGCCCACCCAATTCATTACCAATCAAAAAATGAATTGTTGTCTCGGTTATGTTGGTCATTCATTCTAAAAAAATATTTTTACCGTTCCAATCTCTTTTGCATAATTCAAATCATAGCATAGCTGGTTTGGCTTAAGATGGATATAATGAATGATCTAATTATTAACGGTCGTGAAGTAATGGAAATTTTAGATGATAAAAAGAATACTCTTAACTTTTTTCATGCTTGCTCTTGCCAGCGGGCTACTTTTTGCCCAAAAGAAATACAAAGGGGCAGAATATAGAACCAAGTCTTCGTTTCTTTACGGAAGGTTTGAAGCAAGTATTAAAGTTGCTGGAAAGGAAGGGGCGCTCGCTTCTTTCTTTACTTATAATGATAGCGCCAAGGGCACAAGCGAATGGAATGAAATAGATATTGAAATTCTTGGTCGTTACAAAAACGATGTTCAGTTCAACACTATCACACCCGGGCAATCTAATCACGTAAGGCACCAATATGTAAATTTTAATCCCGCCGTAGATTTTCACACGTATGCCTTTGAATGGACGCCGGATTATGTTGCGTGGTTTATAGATGGTGTTGAAGTTTACCGCCAAACAGGTGCTCACATAAAAACTTTGGTTCGTTCTCAAAAGTTGATGATGAATGTTTGGAATCCTATCTACACCAATTGGGCTGGTGTATGGAATGATTCCCGGTTGCCTGCTTTTTCATTTTATGACTGGGCAGCATATTATAAATACACACCGGGCATTGGCAATTACGGAACCGGAAACAATTTCACTTTTGATTGGCGCGACGATTTTAATTCTTGGGATACCAGCCGCTGGGACAAAGCTACACACACATGGGACGGTAACGGCTGCGATTTTGTTGTTGATAACGCTGCATTTAATAACGGCAAACTTGTTTTGTGCTTAACCGACAAAAGTAATTTGGGATACGTTGATAAAATCAGTCCTTCACTATTAAACGTTGTTGCAATTGACAACACAAAAATACAAGCGAGTTTTTCTGAGGATATAGACAAGACAGGCGCGGAAATAAAATCCAATTATTTGATAAATAGTGTAGCAATAAACAGCGCAACGTTATTGAACGACAACCGTACTGTTGAGTTATCGGTTTCCGGGTTCGATCCTTCCTCTGCGCATAACTTAATAATCACGAGTGGTATAAAAGATGCTGCTTCACCCTCCAATACGATGGGCATGGTATCAAAAACAATTGTAGTGCCGCCGTCTCTAACTTTTCCTTTGAAAATTAATGCCGGCAACAATCACAGTCCAATTGCATACATCAGCGACAAAGAATGGACACCGGAAAGTAATTACGGATTCATGGATGGCGATACAACAACGTACACCGGATCGATAGCAAATACTGCCGAAGGTCAAGTTTATTTATCTGAAAGACACGGACTGGCAAAATATTTTGTTCGCGTTCCTAACGGTGTGTATAGAGTAAAGTTAATGTTTGCCGAAAATTATTTTACGTCGGTCGGCAGCAGAATTTTTGATGTTTATGTTCATGGTCAAAAATCAATCAGCGATCTCGATATTCTTAAAGAAGCCGGTAGAAAAACTGCTTTGGTAAAAACAATTGACAATATTAATGTGACTGATGGATTAATAGAAATTCATTTTGCCGCTCAGGTGGGCGAGCCGTTGATTAACGGAATTGTTGTTGATCAGATTTCAACCGATGTAAAAGAAGGAAAATTATTGCCGACTAATTTCAAACTCGAACAGAACTATCCAAATCCATTTAACCCAGCAACGGTTATCGGTTATAGATTAGCTTCCTCTGGAAATGTTAGCCTAAAAGTTTATGATTCTCTAGGCAGAGAAGTTGCAACTATAGTTGATGAGGAAAAATCCCAGGGCAATTATGAAGTAACATTCAACGTAGAGACTCGCCGCGGCGAGTCTTTACCGAGCGGTGTGTATATTTACAGATTACAAGCCGGTTCGTATTCTAAAACAAAGAAGATGATTTTGCTTAAATGAAAATTAGACAGCAAAAAAGCTGACGTGAAAATTCAAAAGGAGAATAAATAAATGGCTTCATCCGGACAGATTCTATCGAACACCAAAACTTCAAACGGGCAGAATAATTATTCTTTTGCTCTGACTGTTTTGACCACGCTATTTTTTATGTGGGGTTTTATAACATGTCTTAACGATATTCTTATTCCGCATCTCAAGGCTGTTTTCACTTTGAATTATACTCAAGTCATGCTGATACAATTCAGTTTCTTTACTGCGTATGCTGTTGTATCGCTGCCTTCAGGAATCTTGGTAGAAAAAGTAGGATACAAAACCGGAATCGTGATTGGATTAATCACCGCCGGAATCGGTTGTTTGTTGTTTTATCCGGCAGCCGGTTACCAATCTTATGTAATGTTTCTAATTGCGCTTTTCGTTCTCGCATCCGGAATAACGCTTCTTCAAGTAGCGGCAAATCCATACGTTGCAATTCTTGGAAAACCACAAACCGCTTCAAGCAGATTGAATTTAACGCAGGCATTTAATTCGCTCGGCACAACCATCGCGCCGTATTTCGGTTCATTGATCATTCTGTCGCTGGCGGTAAAAACAGTTGATCAACTAAAATTAATGAAGACGGAAGATGTAACTGCATACAAATTAGCCGAAGCAAGCGCGGTGCAGGTTCCTTACTTAGGATTGGCTGCAACATTGTTTGTCATTGCGGCAATCTTCGCAATTATTAAACTTCCTAAGATTGAAGCTGCTGATGCGGCAAACGGCGATGAAGGAAATAATTTTGATCATGTTCACAAAAGCGCATGGGGATATAAACACCTGGTACTCGGCGCTGTTGCAATATTTGTTTATGTCGGCGGTGAAGTTTCCATTGGAAGTTTTCTTGTTAATTATTTCGGTCAACCGTTTATTGCAGGATTAAAAGAAGCCGATGCAGGCAAGTTTGTTTCGTTTTACTGGGGCGGTGCAATGGTCGGAAGATTTCTCGGCTCTGCAGTCCAAAGAAAAATAAAACCATCTAGTGTCCTGGCGTTCAATGCGGTTGTTGCGGGCGCGCTCGTCATTACTTCAATGCTGACTTTTGGTCATGTTGCAATGTGGGCATTACTTGCAGTAGGGTTATTCAATTCGATTATGTTCCCAACTATTTTCACGTTGGCAATCGATGGTCTTGGAAAACACACCGGTCAAGGTTCGGGAATTTTGTGCACGGCAATTGTTGGCGGCGCAATACTTCCGGTCATTCAAGGTTTCTTCGCAGACAACATCGGAATTCATCATGCGTTTTTTATTCCGGTCCTTTGTTATATCTACATCGCTTACTACGGATTGAAAGGACATAAACCAACCTACAAATTGCAGAAAGCATAACAATGAGTAAGATACAAATTGTTGCCGGAATTGATGTAGGCGGTACGAACACTGCATTTGGATTTGTTGATTCAAACGGAAAAATTGTTGCGGAATCATCAATTCAAACTCATTCGGAACAGAACGCCAATCAATTGTTCGAAAGATTGTTTGCCGAACTTAACATGATCTCCCGCAAGATTGAAAAGGAATACGAATTAGTCGGTATAGGCATTGGCGCTCCTAACGCAAATTATTACAAAGGTACGGTTGAGCTTCCGCCTAATTTGAATTGGGGTTTTGTGAATGTTCTTGAGATTGTGAAAAAATATTCGCCGTTGCCCTCCGCAATTACAAACGATGCAAATGCCGCTGCAATAGGTGAAATGATTTTCGGCGCTGCAAAAGGGATGAAAGATTTTATCGTAATCACTCTCGGCACCGGACTTGGAAGCGGAATAGTAGTTAACGGAGAATTGGTTTACGGCGCAGATGGATTTGCGGGCGAAGTCGGTCACACGATTGTTGATCCCAACGGTCGCGAATGTGGCTGCGGGCGGAAGGGATGTTTGGAAACTTATGCTTCTGCTTCAGGAATCCGCCGCACTGTTTATGAATTAATCTGTAATACAAATACACCGAGCAAGTTAAGGAATATTAGCTTTGATCAATTGACCGCAAAAGATATTTCCGATGCGGCGGCTTCCGGCGATAAACTTGCGCTTGAAGCATTCGATTACACTGCAAAGATTCTCGGGCTCAAACTTGCCGATGCTGTCGCGCACCTGAGCCCCGAAGCGATAGTTCTTTTTGGCGGACTAGCATTGGCGGGCGATCTCATTTTTGTACCGACCAAACGCTACATGGAAGAGTACATGCTTAACATTTTCAAAAACAAAGTGAAGTTGATTCCCTCGGCGTTACCGGGCGGAAACGCTGCGGTTCTTGGCGCCGCGGCTTTGATTTGGAATGAATTGAAAAAATCGAAATAGATTTTCCTTCGCTTCGTTTTAAGTCTGTGATTCTTACAAGTGGTTCCGAACAAGTTTTTTATGCAATAAATACTGAGGACAAGATGAAAAAATATTCTCTCCTTCTAATTTCATTTTTTGTTATTTCTTTCTTTGGCTTTGTTCTGAAGAATTCGGAAAGCAAAAAAGAAAAAGCGATCGATAAAAAAGTTGAAGCGTTTTTAGCAAAGATGACGCTCGATGAGAAAATCGGGCAGATGACGCAAGTTGATTATGACGCGATCAAACAAAACACAAGCGATATTGCAAAGTATTCGCTCGGCTCAATTTTATGGGGCGGCAATTCCGAACCGCCAAATCTTGCACCCAAAACTTGGGCGGATATTTACGATGAGTATCAGAACATTGCTCTGAAAACGCGGCTCGGTGTGCCTATGGTTTTTGGAATTGATGCCGTTCACGGACACAATAATGTTGACGGCGCAGTAATCTTTCCGCACAACATCGGCTTAGGCGCAACACATAATCCTAAACTTGTTGAACAAGTTGGAAGAATTACAGCAGAAGAAATTGCCGGAACCGGAATTGATTGGGACTTCGCGCCGTGCATCGCTGTATCGAGAAATATTAGGTGGGGACGCACATACGAAAGTTACGGTGAAGATCCGAAGTTGGTAGGAAAACTTGGCGCGGCTTACATCCGCGGGCTTCAAGGAAAAAGTCTTGACGGCAAAACTTCTATTCTCGCTTGCGCAAAACATTATTTGGGCGACGGCGGAACGACAAACGGTATAGATCAGGGCAACACCGAATGCGATGAACAGACGCTGAGAAAAATTCACATGGCGGGTTACATCGACGCAATCAAAGCCGGCGCTAAATCAATTATGGTTTCTTACAGCAGCTGGAACGGTGTGAAGATGCACGGCAACAAATATCTTCTCACAGATGTTTTGAAAGGTGAATTGGGCTTCAAAGGATTTCTTGTTTCGGATTGGGCGGCTATCGATCAACTTGGTGACGATTACAAAAAAGATGTTGAGCAATCTATCAATGCCGGTCTTGATATGATTATGCTTCCGAACGCTCCCGGACAAAAAAATAATTATGTGGATTTCATAAATGCGTTAAAAGAACTTGTGAGCGAAAACAAAGTTCCGGTGAGTAGAATTGACGACGCGGTTAGCAGAATTCTAAAAGTAAAATATGAACTTGGCTTGTTCGAACATCCTTTAACCGACAAAACACTGACTGCTAAGGTTGGTTCTGCCGAACACCGTAAAGTTGCTCGCGATGCAGTGCGGCAATCGCTGGTACTTTTAAAAAATGACAGTAAAGTTTTGCCGCTTTCGAAAAAAATAAAACATATTCACATTGCAGGTAAAAGTGCGGATGACATCGGCAATCAATGCGGCGGCTGGACAATTATTTGGCAAGGTAAAAGCGGAAGTGTTATATCCGGCGGCACAACAATTTTGCAGGCAATCAAGAATACGGTTTCGAAGGATACAAAAGTTACCTATTCGCTCGACGGCAGCGGGGCAGAAGGCGCAGATGTTTGTGTCCTCGTGATCGGTGAAAAACCTTACGCAGAAATGTTTGGCGACCGGGATGATTTGAGTTTGGATAAAGAAGATCTTGACGCAATCGCAAAAGTTAAAGAAACCGGCGTTCCGATCGTCACATTGCTCGTTTCGGGCAGACCAATGTTGATCCAATCCGCATTGGATGATAGTAAAGCTTTTATAACGGCGTGGTTGCCGGGAACGGAAGGACAGGGCGTAGCAGACGTTTTGTTCGGCGACTATAAACCAACCGGAAAGCTACCTCATTCGTGGCCACGAAGCATGAATCAAATTCCGATCAATGTCGGAGATGCAAAGTACGATCCGCTTTTTCCATACGGATTCGGACTAAGTTACTAAAATAGGATGTTTCATTTTGCGGCTTATTGTTCCGGCATGATTACAGGTACTTAAACTTTGGAGGCAAAGATGAAAATTTTTCGTAAAGTAATTTTTTTATTGTTAGCGTTATTTGCTATTGCCGCAGCGCAGAATAAAAATTTTGTGCGCTGTGACGGAAAAAATATTGTTGATGCCGACGGAAAAGTTTTACTGCTCAGGGGAATCAATATCGGGAATTGGCTGAATCCCGAAGGCTACATGTTTCACTTCAAAGATGTTAATTCGTTCCGCTTAATCGATGATGTCGTTAAGGAATTAATTGGCGCCGATGACGCAAGGAAATTTTGGAAGGCGTTCCGTAACAACTACATCACAAAGGAAGATATTCATTTCATTAAAAGCACCGGATTGAATCATATCCGCATTCCGTTCAATTTTAAATTTTTCTTGGTTGAAGATCATCCCGAAATATTTTTGGAAGAGGGATTTAAACGACTCGACGACATAATTAAATGGTGCCGCGAAGAAAATTTGTACGTTGTGCTTGATATGCATGCCGCGTCCGGCGGACAAACCGGAGACAATATTGACGATAGCTGGAGTTATCCGTTCTTATTTGAAAGTGAAGAAGCTCAGAAAACAACCATCGCACTTTGGGAAAAAATTGCGGAGAGATACAAAGACCAAAAGATCGTCATCGGTTATGATTTGTTGAACGAACCGATCCCGCATTTTTACGAGAACAAAGAAGAGTTAAATAAACTTCTAGAGCCGTTGTACAAAAAGATTGTTTCGGCGATTCGAAACATCGACAAGAATCATATTGTTTTTCTAGGCGGTGCTCAGTGGGATACAAACTTCAAAGTCTTTGGTCCGCCGTTCGATAAAAATGTGGTTTACACCTTTCACAAGTACTGGATGCCGCCTGAACAGAAAGAAATTCAAGAGTACGTCGATTACGCTAACAAATACAATGTTCCGCTGTGGCTCGGTGAATCCGGTGAAAATGAGGACGAATGGATAAATTCGTTTCGGACACTTTTGGAAAAAAACAATATCGGCTGGTGTTTCTGGCCGTACAAAAAAATGGATTCCACCCGCGGAATGGTCTCGTTTCCCAAAACCAAAGAGTGGGATGAAATAATAAAGTTTGCCGAAGGACCGCGCAAAAATTTTGAGGAAATTAGAAAATCCAAGCCGGCTCCTGAAGTTGTGAAAAAAGCATTTGCCGATTTACTTGAGAACATAAAATTCAAAAACTGCACAATTAATTCCGGGTATTTAAAAGCTTTGGGAGCGAGATGAAAAATCATCCTATCGTGAAGTTTTTTATTCTCTTTTTATTTTTTGCTGTTTTAATAAAAGCGCAATATGAGGATACAGGTAAACGTGGGCTGTACTTTTCAAAGAAAGAATATTCCGGCGCAGAACTTCCAACATTCGAAAAAAATAAATCAAAACTTCCTCAGCCAATTCTTGAGGATAACAACGAACTTGTAAAACTGTACTGGAAAGCGTGGGAACTCGCGTTTAAACATTTCAAAAAACCGCCCGAAAGCTCGCCGTTTGTATCTAATTATATTGATGAAGCTTTTTCTCCATCCATTTTCCAGTGGGACACAATTTTCATGATCATGTTTGCGCGGTATGGTAACAACGTTTTTCCGTCAATACAATCGCTGGATAATTTTTATTCGCGGCAATACGAGAACGGTTACATCTGCAGAGAGATTCAAGAGGCGAGCGGGCAAGACTTCGTTTATGAAGGAAGAGAGAACACAATCAATCCGCCGTTGTTCACTTGGGCGGAAATTGAAACTTATAAACTGACCGGTGATAAATCGCGATTCGCTTCTGTTCTTCCACCATTGGAAAAATATGCCGAATGGCTTGAGAAGTATCGGAGAAAAGAAAACACGAAACATAATTTGTACTGGCAAACCGGTCTCGGTTCCGGCATGGACAATTCACCTCGCAGCGGATCGGCGTGGGTTTGCATGTCGTCTCAGATGAAAATGTTTTACGATGGGCTGGCATTCATAGCTGATGAATTAGGAGAGAAAGAAAAAGCAGATCAATACAATTCCAAAGCAAAGGACATTGGTGAAAGAATAAACAAATTTATGTGGAACGAAGAAGACGGAATGTATTACGATTTGGATGACGGGGGCAATCAAGTAAAAGTTAAAACGATTGCAAGTTTTTGGCCGTTGCTCACCGGATTGTGCGACAGTTACAAAGCGGAAAAACTTCTCGCAAATTTGAAAGACCCCAAAAGTTTTTGGCGTGTCATACCATTCCCATCATTACCTGCCGGCCATAAAGATTACAAACCGCAAGGAGAATACTGGCTCGGAGGAGTTTGGGCGCCCACCGATGTGATGGTTATTAAAGGGTTAGATAAATTTTCTTTTGATGATAACTATAGTTACGCGCACGCTTTTCGTGAGTTCGCAACGTATGCAACTCAACAATACCTAGAAGCAATGTATGAAGTTTATAAAAGAACCGGCACCATCTGGGAAAATTATTCGCCGGAATTTTTTATGCGGGGACTTCCCGCACAGTCGGATTTTGTAGGATGGAGCGGATGCGGACCGGTAATGCTTCTTATCGAAAACATAATTGGAATACATGCCGACGCATCGAAAAATGAAATCGTTTGGTATCTGAATCGCATCGACAAGCACGGCATAAAAAATCTGAAGTTCGGCAAGATAACAACCACACTAATTGCTCAGAAGAGAGAAGCTGTTAACAAGTCATGTACATTAACAGTCGAAACAAACATGCCATATATTCTTCGCGTTATTAATTGGACGAAGAAAACACAAACCGCCAAGATTGAAAAAGGTATCAACAAGATTGTGATCGAATAATCGTTTAGTCAAATATTCGTAGATACAGAAACTAAATTTTCACATCTGCATAAAAGGAGAAGTCATGAAAAGTTTTTTGGTAGTGATTGTTTTGTCTCTTTCTTCATGTTTGATTGCTCAGGAAAACCTTCCTTACAAAAATTCTAAACTTTCTGCGGAGGAAAGAGTGGCAGATTTACTCAAACGAATGACGCTTGAAGAAAAAATTGATCTCCTCGGCGGAACGGGTTTTGCGACCAAGCCGAATGTGCGCCTTGGTATTCCGGAACTTCGAATGAGCGACGGTCCTGTCGGCGTGCGTTGGAATGAATCAACGGCATTTCCCGTAGGAATTGCAATGGCTGCTACTTGGGACCCTGCGCAAGTTAAAAAAGTAGGCGGTGCAATCGGAAGAGAAGTTAAGGGACACGGAAGAGATGTGATCCTTGGTCCTTGCGTAAACATTGCGCGCATTCCGCAAGGCGGAAGAAATTTTGAAAGCTTTGGAGAAGATCCGTTTCTAACTTCCCGCATTGCAGTCGATTACATCAAAGGTGTTCAAAACGAAGGCGTTGCGGCAACGGTAAAACATTACGCGGCGAACAATCAAGAACATGAGCGCGATTTCGTAAATACGATCGTAAGCGAAAGGGCACTGAACGAAATTTATTTTCCCCATTTCAAAGCTGCGGTTGAAGAAGCCGGTGTACTCTGCATAATGTCTGCATACAACAAAGTTAACGGAGCTTACTGCAGCGAGAACGATTATTTGCTTGTCGATAAATTGAAAAAAGATTGGGGCTTCAAGGGATTGGTGATGAGTGATTGGGGCGCAGTTCACTCAACCGTTCCAACGGCAAACAGCGGGTTGGATCTTGAAATGCCTGAAGGAAAATACCTTAATCAAAAAACTCTTCTTGATAAAGTGGAAAAGGGAATTGTACCGGAATCTAAAATTGATGACAAGGTCAGCCGAATCCTCGGCGTGATTTTTAAACTTGGATTGTTTGAGCATCAATGGGAAGAAAATCCTTCATTGATTAACACGGATGAGAATAGAAAAATTGCGTATGAGACGTCACTCGAGTCCATCGTTCTGTTAAAGAATGATCAAAACATTTTGCCGCTTCACAAAGAGAAAATAAAATCGATTGCAGTAATTGGTCCCAACGCAGAAGTAGCACGCACCGGAGGAGGCGGAAGTTCTATGGTAACACCAATTAAACCGGTTAGCGTGCTGCAAGGATTGAAAAATAAACTTGGCGGTAAAATCAAAATTAATTTTGCAGCCGGTGTAAGATTGGAGGGAGATGAGCGCCCGATCGACACAAAATATTTATTTACGGATGAAACTTTGAAAGAGCCGGGGCTGGCAGGCAATTATTTTAATAACAAAGAACTTAGCGGCTCGCCGGCGTTAACTCGCGTTGATAAACAAATTAATTTCTGGTGGGGAGGCGGTTCTCCAGCAAAAGAAATCGGCGAAGATAATTTTTCGGTAAGATGGACCGGTGTTATTAAAGCGCCTGCAACCGGCAAATTCACATTGTCCACATCTAGCGACGACGGCGTTAGATTGTATGTTGACGGCAAACTTGTAATTAATGATTGGACAGATCACGCGCTCACTGCAACTTCGGCTGAAGTTGAAATGACTGAAGGAAAGACTTACAAAATTAGACTTGAGTACTATGAATTCGGCGGCGATGCAATTACAGTTTTAGGTTGGAAATTGCCGGGCGAAGATTTGATGGCTGAAGCTGTGAATGCCGCAAAGAGTTCCGACGTTGCACTTGTTTTCGCGGGCACGTCACAAAATTATGAATCCGAAGGACGCGATCGTGATAACCTATCATTGCCGAACGATCAAGATGAACTGATTCAGAAAATTGCGGAAGTAAATCCTAATACAGTCGTTGTCTTGCAAAACGGTTCGCCTGTGTTGATGAATGAATGGATTAATAAAGTAAAAGGAATTGTTGAAGCGTGGTTCCCAGGCGTAGAAGGCGGCAACGCGATTGCCGATGTGTTGCTTGGCGATTATAATCCTTCCGGAAAACTTCCAGTAACATTTCCGAAAAGGTGGGAAGATTGTTCCGCTTATAAGACGTACAAACAGAAAGACAGCGTAACGGTTTACGACGACGGAATATTTGTGGGCTACCGTCATTTCGACAAAAATAAAATTGAGCCGTTGTTCCCGTTCGGCTTCGGTTTATCTTACACAACCTTTGATTTCTCAAACTTAAAAGTTGAAAAAAATGCCGGCGGCAATTTTGAATTAACCTTTGCTGTGACTAACACGGGAAAGGTAAAAGGCGCTGAAGTTGCGCAAGTGTACGTAAGTCAAGTTACTCCTAAAGTTGAAAAAGCCGTGAAAGAATTGAAAAATTTTATGAAAGTTGACTTGAAAGCCGGACAATCGACAATGATAAAGTTGAATTTGAAGCGTGACGATTTCGCATATTACGACGAGAAGATTCACGGATGGAAAGTTGATCCGGGCAAGTACAAAATTATGGTCGGCGGTTCATCCGATAATCTCAAACTTGGAACAGAAATTTTTGTAGATTAAGGCTGGTAATCGTTTTGTGAAATCCAAAAGAGAATACCGCCTAAACTATGCAATGAAAAAGATTATCGTTTTACTGGCTGTTACTTGTGCAACTCTCAATGCGCAGAATTTCAGCGGCGGATTCAATTTTAACTTGCCGTGGAATGATTCCACCACGCAAAAATTTTTGCCGCAGTTTCCCATTGAGAAAATTCCGGTTAACACTTTTATTACAATAGACGCCGGCGGAAATTTTAGTCTTGGCGGAAAGAAAATAAAATTCTGGGGAACAAATTCAGTTGCAGACGGCGCATTCCCGCAGAAGGATAAAGCCGCTCAAATTGCCGGACGAATGCGCAAGCTCGGTATCAACCTTGTCCGTATGCATCACCTTGATAATCCTTGGTCGGCTTATAGTTTGCTTCCCGGTTCATTTTCAACTTCGCGATCAATTTACCAGCCCAATCTGGATTTACTTGAATACTACATTTCCAAACTCAAAGAGAACGGCATTTTTATAAATATGAATTTGAATGTAGCGCGTAAATTTCATCCAATGGATGGAGTTGAAGAAGCCGATTCAATGAACAATTACGGAACGGACTTTGCAAAGGGTGTAACTCTGTTCGATCCGTATTTAATTTCTTTGCAAAAAGAATATGCACAGCAATTGCTGACTCACGTCAATCCGTACACCGGCAAAGCGTTGGTTAACGATCCCGTTATGGCAATGGTTGAGACCAACAATGAAAACAGTCTTTACCGGTTTTGGAAAGACGATCAATTGAAGCCGATACCAAGCGGCGGCAAATTGATTAATCGTCATGTGCACATGCTGGATAGTTTGTTCAATGAGTTTCTGAAAAACAAATATCAGAACACTCAGACGCTTGCAAGTTCATGGAGTCAAGGGATAACACCTTTCGGACAAAACGAGCAAATAAAGAATGGATCCTTCGAACAGACAATCGACTATGCGGATTGGGAGTTGGAGGTTCATACGCAATATTCCGCTCAGGCAACTTTGAGCAGAGATAATGTTAATCCTTACAGAGATACTTACTCGGCAAAAGTTATAGTCTCTCAATCTTCCGGCACGGATTGGCATATTCAATTCAAATACAAAACGATTACGGTGAACAAAGATTCGGCTTACACGATTACGTTTGCTGCGCGATCTGATGCAGCGAGAAATATTTCTGTTTCGTTGATGAATGATAATTCTCCGTGGACATGGTACAGCGGAATGACTGCAGCCCTCACTACTAATTGGAAAGTTTTTTCATTCAACGTGAAAGCTCCGGAGACCAACATTGGTCACACACGACTTTCGTTTTCTCTCGGGAAAAGTACCGGTACGTATTGGTTCGACAGTGTGAGTGTTACGAGAGCCGGTGTTAAAGGTTTGATGAATGATGAAACGATTGAAGCGCAGAATGTACGACGGATTGATTTTTCCAGCTGTGCTGGATATACCGACCAGCGTGTGAAAGATATGTCTGAGTTTTACCTCAAGCTGCAGAGCGATTATTTCACGGACATGAAAAATTATCTTCATAATACACTTGGAGTTAAAGTGCCGATCGTAGGAACGAACTGGAATGTTGGCGCACCTGACATGTCAGCAATTTCGGTTTCGGATTACATCGACAATCACGCTTACTGGGATCACCCACAATTTCCAAACATACCTTGGTCATCTACCGATTGGCTAATCAACAACACGCCTATGGTAACAGATAGTTACGGCGGAACGATTCCGGATTTATTTGCTGGTGTGCCGATGGTTGGCAAGCCATACACAATCAGCGAGTACAATCACGCTTATCCAAACCGTTACCAAAGCGAAGCGCTTTTATTTTTAACCGGCTATGCTTCTTTTCACGGTGCCGATGGAATTATGATGTTCGATTATAGCGGAGCGAGAGACGATTGGGATAAAGATTTTATAAACGGTTACTTTGATACGCAGCGCAACAGCGTTTACATGTCTCTATACCCATCGTGTGCGTTGGCATTTAGAAATGGTTTTATTGATGAGTCAAAAAATCCGGTCACAATAAATTATTCGAAGCAGACAATAGATTTGTTCCCAAAAACAAACGGAAGCAATTGGCGCGGTTCAGTTGGTTACGATCGACATCTTGCATTGCAGCACTCTGTTAGAACGGAATCTTACAACAGTAGTTCTGAAACTGATTTCAATACTTTGCCGTCTGCTCCAACTTCTCTGTATATAACTGACACCGGTCAGATTGTTTATAACACAACAGACGGAACTTTTACTATCGGAAGCGATAAGTTTAACGGCGTGACGGGATTTCTTTCAGCATTGAAAAACACTCGCATCGGCGATTTATCGGTGATTGATTTTAACGACGGCGATTTCGGAACTATGACTTGGAGTTCTTTGACGAATGAAAGGTTATCTCAGTCGAAACGCTCGCTTATAACGCTTGCGTCAAAAATTCAGAACAATAACATGACGTGGGATGGAACGCAAACGGTTCATAACAAATGGGGAAGTGCGCCCACACAAATTTATCCTCTTAACATTAAACTTGATCTGAATATTTATGCCGACTCGATAAAAATTTATCCGCTTGATTCTGAGGGGATGGAAAATGTAATTCATCCTTTTGTGATTCAACCTTTTCAGAAGAATCATTTTCTCGTCACACTGGATCAAAATCATTTAAGCACGCTGTGGTTTGGCGTAGAAGCATTCGGCAATGGCGATCCAACAGCGGTTGATGCAGTACAAAAATTGCCGACGGAATTTAAGCTTGAACAGAACTATCCTAATCCATTCAACCCAACCACAACAATAAAATTTTCAATACCAGCCGTAGAGATGAGGCATGCCTCGTTTCCGATGGTAAAATTAAGTGTTTACGATCTGTTAGGGCGTGAGGTTGCAAAACTTGTTAACGAAACAAAATCACCCGGCAATTATGAAGTAACATTTGACGCGTCGAAACTTGCAAGTGGGCTCTACATATACACGCTTAGTTCTGGAGGATATTTTCAGTCGAAGAAAATGATTTTGCTTAAGTGAGGTGGCTACTTCATTAGAACCATTTTTTTTACAATCGAAAAACCGTCTTCGCTTATTCGGTAGAAATACACTCCGCTACTTAATTTATAATTCATAATTGACCCGCTTCGACTCGCGTCTCGCGAGGCGAGGAATTTAGAATTGTGCACGCCAGCTTGTTGGTACTCATCTACCAATGTTGCGATTTCTTTTCCCAGCACATCGTAAACTTTCAAAGTAACATAACCTGCATTTGGCAAGCTGTAACTAATCACTGTTTCCGGATTAAACGGATTGGGGTAATTCTGATCTAAAGAAAACTCCGGAACTTGTTCGTTAATTTTGTTCTCATCCTCCGCAACATCTGTAACTACATCTTGAGCTTGAAGTGAAGAAGCCCACGAGCCATTTGTTAAAATTTTTTGCGCGAAGATTCGTTTCGTAAAATCTCCATATCTGATCGTAACTCCGGCTCCGAACGTTGCAACTTTTGTATTCGCCGGAATTTTGAAATAGTCCTGCACGTAATATGTTCCGCCGCTAAAAGAAAGTGTTTGTGACTTTGATGTCCCTCCGTCCCACCCAATGTGAGGATGACAAGACATTGTGATTTTGTTCTCGTCGATTGTGAATGCCGGATTACTTGTCATTTGCACAACTATATAATTGTTCCCGCCTAGGTTTAAGTTAAGCGGAGCTATTTGCATTGATATTACCGGCAGTTGAATTTGATTCTTGGTGCGAAGAATTGAAATCGTTTCTGACTTTAACGTATCGCCTGCTTGGTTGAAAAAGTTGAACACAAGCTTGGCGTCTTGAATATCATTGCTAGAATTAAGCTGAAGCGAGCCGCTGTAATAATTATTGGAAACGTTTTGATTTTCGAGAACGCTGCCGTTCATCGAAACCGAAAATGAAACTACATCGTCGGTAGTAAAAATCTCGATGGGTACGGCCCCGTTATAGATTTCTTCGTTTTTTGGATCGGTGATTATTGCTTTGTTATATTTTTCAAAGGCAGTCCAGACCGGGCGTGGTGTTCCATAAATATCGTTTTGGTTTGCGAACTCGATTAATCCAAACCATTCTTCCGGATTTGGATCGTGTGTAAGCGGATGATCGCCTTTCCACCATCCGTCGTGATACTGAAAAACACATCCGCCTTGAGCGCCTGCGTCAATGAGTGAGCGGTACATGTACAAATCGCCGTTCATTTGTTTCTCAATTGTATTTCCTCCGTAGGTGTAATCCGAAGTTGAAAGTATTGGTGGAGAAACTGACAAACCGAACTCAGTGATTATTAACGGATTTTTACTTGCGCGATTGCTTTTAAGATACTTCAAAAATCCTCCGTACCCGTGTGATCCGGTTACTGGCGAAGGACCGTACACATAAGCGTTGTACCCTGCAAAATCAAAACAATCCATGTTGATGTAATCACCGACATTAGTGTTTGAAAATGAAACCGGAACGTGCGGGTGTTTCTGATGAATCAAATCAATTACAGATTGCCAGAGCGATAAAAGATTTTGTGCGCCGGCATTGTAAATGTTTTCCACTTGCGGTTCGTTCATTATTAGATAGCCGATTACACAATTGTATTTCGTTGTATAACTTAAAACGCTGTTTACTTGGTTTATTACAGACGCTCTAAACGAAGCATCCCCAAACTTTCCTGCCGGGTCGATCCAGATGCCGAATAAAATTTTCAAACCGGATTCGTCAACTAGTTTCAATTCTTCTTCTGTTATGGCGCCCCATGTTCGGATAGTATTGAACCCGGCGTTTTTAATCCGCTGTAAATCAAATCGTATCACGTTCGGATTGAAACTGTAAACCCACGGCACTTGTCCGGGGCGCGTGTGCGTTTCGTATCCAATTCCTTTCACAAAAAACTTATTTCCGTTTATGTAAAACCAACCATTGTTTACCGAAACATTTTGCGCGTTACATACTTTGATCGCTAAAATGAAAAGTATGATGAAGAATGTATAATTTCGTTTCATAATAAATTGCGGACGATTGAATTTTGGTTTGCGTTTAATGCCATCTTATTAACGCGCTTTAGAAACGACACTAAAAGGATTTCCGTATTGAGACGCTTTCTATTTGTCATTGACCGGCTTTGCGCCGCTACAATTCCAGAATTATTTCATTAACACCATTTTCTTTACGAGTGTAAAACCTTCCGCGCTCATTCTGTAAAAGTAAATTCCGCTCGCAACAAGACTTCCCGAAGAATCATCTCCGTTCCAAATTGAAGAATATTTGCCGGCTTGATGAAATGAATCCGTAAGAACCTTAACGAGCTGACCCAACGAATTAAAAATTTCTATTCTGACGTTGCTTGCTTTAGGTATTTCATAATTGATAGTGGTAGAAGGGTTGAACGGATTCGGATAATTATTACTCAGCTTGAAACTGAACGGGAGCTCAGTTTCCTTTTCATTAACAGAAGTCGGAGAAGTTAAATTATAAACTTCAATTTCGTAGAGCGAATAACCGTATTGAGTACCGCGTTTTGTTCCATAGATTCTTAAATATCTTGCCGAAGCCGAAACGTTATATTGTTCGATGCCGCCTTGTCCGTTTGTCTGGGTTAACAATGTTGTCCAGTTGGAATTATCATTAGAAACTTCAATACGATATTGTTTTCCGTATGCGGCTTCCCAATTTAATTTTATTCTATTAAAAGTTGTTACGCTTCCGAAATCAATTGTTATCCACTGAGTATCAGTCCAAGCCGACGACCAGCGTGTACCGTTATTTCCATCAACGGCTTTACTTCCAACATAGGCGGAATTATTATTTTCAATCGAAGAAACAGTAACGGTTTTTCTAAGAGCCAAATTTACCGGCGGGGCATCATAAACTCTGAATGTTGCTGTTTTAGTATTGTTAGTGTAAATCGTTTCCTGAATATCTTTGGCAGTTGGGTTGACCGTTGCTTCAATTGTATGTGTTCCAAGATTGTCTGCAGTCCAATAATAAGTGCCGTTATTATCGTTCACATTTCCGCATATTAAAGCCATACCTCCTTTGGGAATGGAGTCTTCAAGCGCAACGGAACTACAAGCGTATTGCCCGTCAACCTTGAAACGCACTTCGTGAAATGTTGCGCCGGGACTTGGCCAGACACCGCGGTTAATTATTGTTGCAAGAAAAATTACTTTATCTCCTTTCACCGGGTAACGGGGAACGGTCATAACATTTGCAATTTGCAAATCGGGTAATCGATTGTTCGGAGGGCGTAAATCTAAAGTGCCGCTAAATTTAATACTGTCGGATGAACTTCCGACGCTGAAAATATACGGAGCCGGATCAATTTCATAACCATTGGTTTTCTGACTGAAATAATAAAAGTCGCTGGGCGTAACGACGAACGAAACAGTTTTGGTCTCGCCGGGATTAAGAAACACTTTTTGAAATCCTTTTAAATCTTTTTTGAATTTTGTCACGAATCCAAGAGGTTCACTCACATACAACTGTGCAACTTCTTCACCGGCGCGCGTACCTGTATTTGTCACGTCAACGCTTATGGTTATAGGTTCTTCGTAGAAAGCATATTTGGTATGTGACATTGTAAAATTACTGTACGCAAAAGTTGTGTAGCTCAAACCAAAACCAAACGCAAACTGAGGTGTGGTATTATTGTAATCAAACCATCTGTAACCGCCTCCTTGAATTGCATCGAGATTAATGTTTGTAGTTTGGCTCATCGACGAATCGGGGAGTTGTGAATCAGACATCGGCATTGTAACCGGAAGTTTTCCGCTAGGATTGTAATCTCCGAACAAAATTTGAGCAATCGCGTTTCCGCCTTCTTGTCCCGGGTAAAAAGCGTACAGCAAACCTTTAATGTCATTTATGAATGGCGTTGCAGTACAAATTCCGCCGCTGATTAGAACCACAATTACGTTTGGATTCGCATTCTTAAGAAGTTGGATGAAATCTTTTTGTCTGCCCGGCAATTGTATGGAATAGTTCGCTCTATCAGCGCCTTCACCTTCTTGTGTCGGATCTAATCCGCCGAAATAAATTACTACGTCTGCCTGCTTCGCGTATTGTATAGCAACACCGAAATCAGTAGCGAAACTTGACCCGGAAATTGTGCAACCTTGCGCGTAAAGAACTTTATTTGTACCGACATAATTTTCAATTCCTTGTTTCGGCGTTACGGTGTAGAACGGACTGACCTCGCTGCTGCCTCTAGCATCCGTTCTCATTACGTTAGCGTTCGGACCAAGAACTGCAATTGTTTTTCCCGAATTTTTGTCGAGTGGTAAAATGTTGTTTTGGTTTTTGAGAAGGACAATTCCTTTCTTTCCGGCTTCAAGACAAAGAGCTTGATGAGCTGCACTGTTTATGTCGCTTGGATCCCCGGGTGGATAATAATCCATAACTCCCGATAAAATTTTTGTGCGCAAAACTCTGCGTACTGCGTTGTCAATGTCGTTCTCAATCAGCTTACCACTTTTGACTAGACCCAATAATCCAGTAGTTGTATCCGCATAAAGGTCAGATCCCATTTCAACATCGCAACCAGCTTTTATTGCCTCATCTGGATTAGAATAAATTGAATTCCAATCGCTCACAACATAATATGGAAATCCCCACTTTGTTCTCAAGATTGTCGAAAGGAGAGTGGGATTTTTTGCCGCGCTCTTTCCATTTATCATATTGTAAGAACTCATTATGCTCATGGCACCGCCGATCTGAAGCGCTTCTCTAAATGCAAGCCCATGATGTTCCATCAACATTCTATTGCTGATTTTATAGTCGTTTGTTGTTCTTCCGTTTTGCCTGTATTCTGTGTAAAAATGTTTTGGCGTTGCTATTGTTCCGGTTGACTGAACTCCTTCAACGATGGCGGTATTAATTTTCGCATCTAAGTAAGGATCTTCTCCGCCAGTTTCGGGTGATCTGCCGTCGCGGGGATCGAGACATAAATCCAAACACGGTCCGAGCATCTGTTGAATTCCTTTTCCGCGGAATTCTTGTCCCATAGCAACTCCTACTCTACGAACCAAACTGGTATCCCATGTGGCGGCTAATCCAATTCCAACCGGAAATGAGGTTGCCAATCCGTTCCGTACGCCGTGAGGTCCGTCAGACATTACAAAGCCGGGAATATTTAAACGTGTATTGTCCGCAGTTGTCATCCAATCATTTTTATGAAGCTGCTGGATCTTTTCTTGGAGACTCATTTTCAAAATGATATCTGTAATTCGTTCTTCAAGCGTTTGTGAATAGTTCTTAAACTGGTAAGAAAAAAATATTACCAGAAATAAAAAAAAGAATTTCTTGGAGCGGAATTGCGTGCTTGTATGCGACATGATAGTTAGCTCTTTATATTCAGTTGGAAAAACCGGAATCTTTTTCTAATTAACCTTTTTGTAAACTCTTACATATTCAACTTCCATCCTCTGCGGAAATATGCTGTTGTCAATTCCTTGAGCGCCGCCCCAACTTCCGCCGATAGCAAGATTAAGTATTAAGTGGAAATTTTTGAAGAACGGCCAGTACTGCCATCCTTTCCCTTCGTTCACGGTGGTGAAGTAAAGTGAATTATCAACAAACATTTTTATTGAGTCTTTATCCCACTCCATCGCGTATGTGTGGAATGCCGTTGAACAATCTGGAATTTTGATTGTCGCAGTTTTTTGCGTGCCTTTAGTCCAAACATACATATTGCAGTGAGTTGAACCATGAATTACGCCTTGATCGTAACCGACATGTTCCATTATATCGATCTCGCCGTTATCTGGCCAGCCGCCGTTGCCCAAATTCCAAACTGTTGGAAGCATCCAGATTGCAGGCCAAGTACCTTTGCCGTAGGGAAGTTTAGCGCGGATTTCAAATCGACCGTATGTCCAATCGCCATGGTATTTGGTTACAAGACGCGCGGATGAATATGGGTTATTCTGAAAATTATCCAACCTAGCTTCAATGATAAGTTTTCCATTTTCAACACGAACATTTTCTTGCCTCTTGTTAGTGTATGCTTGAGCCTCATTATTAACCCAGCCCGGAGCGGCAACGTCGTAACTCCATTTAGTCGAGTCCGGTAATCCGTTGCCATTAAATTCATCTGACCAAACCAATTGATATCCTGGAAGCGCAGTTGAATCGGCTGGGCTTTTTGGTTCGTTTGTTTGTGAAGCGCAATTAGTAACGAACACTAGAAAGAAAACCGGCAGCAAAACTTTGATTTTATTAATCATGTTAAACTCAAATTAATGAAAGAAAACTTATTTATTACTCGTGAAAATTACGGTGATTCCGAGTGAAATAAAAGGATTTTACCTAAGTAAATATTGGGTCAAATCGATGTCCTATCTGCCTCGATTTATTTTTTCTTGGGGGCTTCCGCACTCAGTTAGTTCTTGATTCAAGTCTCTCCAATTTATCGCCCGATAGGTCGAGCGGTTAGACCGTTTAGTTGAAATATTTTTTCGATACAAAAAAAATCTTCGAATAAGCACCGCATTTTACTGTTTATAGTTGGCACAATATTTAATAACTCTCTCACGTAATCATAATTCACTAACTAACATCAAGAGGTTAAAAATGAAAAAGCTGATTTCTCTCGTAGCGGTGATTGCAATATTTATTGCATACACAAACATTTCCGCGCAATCACAAAATCCAAATCCGCCGACACAACACGGCAAAAATTTTGTCGATAAAAACGGCGACGGTTATAATGACAATGCACCCGACCATGACGGTGACGGAATTCCGAACGGAGTTGATCCAGATTACACCGGTCCAAAACTTCAGAAAAACAAATTTGTTGATCTCAACGGCGACGGAATAAACGATAATGCCGGTAAAGGAAAAAGAGGCGGCAAAAGCGGTAAGGGCGGCTATGGACCCGGTAACGGAACTGGAAACTCTGGCGTTGGCCCTAAGGATGGAACGGGAAACGGATCTGGAACCGGAACTTGTACTCAAACCGGAACCGGTACGCAAGGTTCAAATGCTAAAGGCAAAATGAGAGGACGTTAATAATCAATTGTAGTGGGACTCAAGTCGAGTCCCACTATTTCTTTTAAAAAATTGTGATGAGCCATGAAAAATCTAATAATAATATCTGTCTTTATCGTACTAACTTTTGGGAACGTATTTGGTCAATGGAATTTCAATTTATCTACCGATCATGAATACAACGACAATCCTTTTCGATCGCTGATTCCGGAACAAAGTTTTATTTCCTCTATTGATATAGGAATTGAACGCAGCACTGATGTACTGTCGCTCGGTTATTATGGAAGTTTGATCAACTTCAATAGCAACACTTTAAGAAATTTTTACTGGCATCAGCTCGCCACTTGGAAAGACAGCGAAAACTCCGCTTACGGCATTTATGCTGAACAAAGAATTGGAAAGGATATTTACACGTATTTCGATTACTGGGATTTGACCGCTTACTACAGGCATTCGTTCAGTTGGAATGATTTGTATTTTTCTGTGAATCCCAACGCAAGTATTACGAAGTACAAAGAAATTAGTATCCTCGACAACTTTAAGGGAACATTCAACTTTCAGATTAATAAAGGTTTTGAAACCGGGACTACAATAATTGCGGGCGGAAGTTTCAATTATAAAAAATACTTAGACCCTACTCAGCATGGAACGTATTCATATCTTGATGCAAACAATGTTCTGGTGACAGAGAATTATACCGACAGAAATGTTTCGTCCTTGTCGCAAATTGCGTCGTACCTTCGGCTGGCGCAATCGATTACTGAAACTACTGGGCTGTCATTTCAGTTTACAAATCGAAGCATTATCAACGGTGTGGCAAATTATGCCAAAGATTTGAATTTTGTTTACGGAGATGAATCTGAAATTTTTGATGATCCGGTTAACATAGAAGGGAACAGTTTTTCTGCCGAACTAACTCAAATATTGTTTGATGATTTGGAAATCAAGACCGGATTTCATCTTAATTATAAAAACTATCCTTCACAAGGCTTGTATGACGAACTTGGAAATTATACTACCGGTTTAATGCGAGCCGATGTTCAAAAAATATTCAATCTTTCGGTTAAGAAAAAAATTGCAGTCGATTTCCTAGGCGGTTCGAACCTTTCGATTGGAGTGAATTACCAAAACATTAGTAACACATCGAACAGTTTTTGGTTCAACTATCAAAACAACTCGCTCGGATTTAATATTGGATTAGAACTCTAATTTTAATGAATCTTTTCAATCAACTTCGCTTCTTATAGAGAAGAACATTTGGTAACTTTCAAATGAACAAGAGATTTAATGAAGTGAAGTTGTTTGATAGCAAATTTATTCAGCCCAAGGTTTTGTTAGCAATATTTCTGGTAACCTCGCTCATAATATTTTCGTCTGCGTTGATAGAACTGTATCAAAGCAAATTGGAAATGCTTGAGCTGATGGACAAGCAAAGTCATACTCTTCTGGAAACTCTTCTTTCATCTTCAGATAACGCATTGTCATCGTTCGATAAAGTAGAAATGGAATTGAGAAATCGTCTGCTCAATAATGCCGGCATGATTAGATTATTATATGAGAAAGGATTGGTCACAAATGCGCTGCTAGAAAAAATTGCGAAAGGCAATAAAATTTTTAGAATAAATATTTTTAGCAACAGCGGGAAAAAGTTATTCTCCAGCCATAAAGAAATTCATAAGAATCTTCCAGAAAACGAAAACCCTGTCGCTTTTTTGCAACCGATATTTATAGGTGTGGAAGACACTTTAATGATAGGAATAAAGACTGCTCGTTTCGGTGAAGGAAAAAGATTTGCTGTTGCGCTTGCATCCCAAAATCGGAGTGCGATAGTTCTGAATGTTGATGCCGATGATCTGCTGAAATTCAGAAATCAAATTGGGTTTGGTCCGCTGTTAAGAAGAGTCTCCAATAATTACTCAATAGAATACGTCGCTCTCCAAAACGATAGCGGTATCGTTGCCGGCGCCGGCAATCTTAATCAATTAAATCAAACCGGAACTGATTCATTTATCAAAAAAACATTAAGCGATAATCTGTTTCAATGGCGGGTAGTTAATAACGAGGGGCGCGACATATTTGAAGCGGTTCATGCCCTAAAATATAAAGGGAAAATTCTTGGCGTATTTCGTTTGGGCTTATCAATGGCTTCTATTGATGAAATAAATAAGAGAGTTACCACGCGCATCATAATCTTGAGTATAGTTCTTTTTGTGTTTGGCTTCATCACACTGGCATTGGTTTTTACAAAACAGAATTTTGATTTTCTTTCCAAGAGATTTAAGGCGGTTGAATCTTTTTCAAAAAACATTCTTGAGAACGTTGGCGACGCTATAATTGTACTGGATGAACAACAAAAAATAAAATCTGCTAATAAAGCCGCCTCTGCTTTATTTAATGTGAACGAGCAGCAAATCATTGGAGGCGATCTCAAATTATTCGTCGATGAAATAGTGTGTAAGGACTTTTTGAATTCAAATAAACCGGTCGTTGAGATTAGCTGCATGATTGGCAAAAACGCCAAAGATTTGCTGGCGGTGAAAAGTTCTTTCCTGGACGAGAATAGAAACTCAAATACGATTATCGTTCTGAGCGACTTAACCGAGCAAAAAGCGATTGAGAGACAGCTTGAAAGAAAAGATAGATTGACCGCCATGGGAGAATTAGCTTCTTCCGTAGCACACGAAATAAGGAACCCTTTGAACGCGATTGCCACAATCACTCAGCAAATCAGCAAGGACTTTGAACCAAAAGAAAATGTGAACGAATTTAGAGAATTATCAAGTATAGTTTATAAGGAAGTAAAAAGAATAAATGAAACGATAGAAAGTTTTTTGAAGTTTGCTAAACCTTTGGCGCTTAATGCGGAAGAATTTGATTCACACAATTTGTTTGAGCAGCTTGAGAAGGAGTACTTGCCTATGCTCAAGAAGAAAAATATAAAATTAGAAATTCAAGAAAATTGGCATGGTAGTGTTGAGTGGGACAAATCGCAGCTTACGCAAGTGTTTATCAATTTGCTCAATAACTCAATAGCGGCGATAAATGAAACGGGATTAATATCTATAATTATAAACAAGACGGATAACGAAAAAATTGAAATTGTTTTTTCAGATAACGGTTGCGGCGTGTCGGCGGAAAATATTGGCAAAATATTCAACCTATACTTCACTACAAAAACAAAGGGCAGCGGAATCGGTTTGAGCGTTGTTCAAAAAATTATTGCAGAGCATAACGGTTTACTTTCTGTTAACAGCGAAATTGGCAAAGGGACAAAATTTACCGTTGTACTTCCCAAGAAATTAAAAGGATGACTTATGAGCAGCACATCATTACTGATCATTGACGATGAGGAAAGTCAAGTTCAATCTTTGAAATCATTTCTAACGAAAAGAAATTTTGATATTTATACTGCAAAGAATGGGGAGGAGGGATGGAAAATCGTTCAAGACAATTTAATTGAAATTGTGCTAACAGACTTTAATATGCCCGGCTGGGATGGCTTAACAACTCTGAAAAAGATTAGAGAACTCAATCCCGAAATAGACGTGGTTGTAATGACCGCGTTTGGAACCATAGAAAGTGCTGTTGATCTTATGAAAGCCGGCGCTTACGACTATTTGACAAAACCAATCGATCTTGACGAATTGGAAAATGTATTGAGTCGAATCATAGAGAAACGTCATTTGATTTCAGAAAACAAATTCTTGAAAGAACAGCTGAAAGAAAAATTCCGATTCGATACCATAATAACGAAAAGCGCTTCAATGGAAAACGTTTTGAGTACTGCCGCGCGTGTCGCTCAAGCTAAAACAACAGTTTTGATTCGTGGAGAAAGCGGTACCGGCAAAGAGTTGATTGCAAGGGCAATTCATTTTACAAGTCCAAGAAAGGAAAAACCGTTTGTCGCCGTGAACGTTGCGTCTCTCTCGGAAGGTTTAATGGAAAGTGAATTGTTCGGTCATGAAAAGGGTTCGTTTACCGGCGCGACTAATCAAAGAGCTGGCAGATTCGAAGAAGCTAACGGCGGTACACTTTTTATCGACGAAGTTGGAGACATTCCGGTTCAAACCCAAGTTAAACTTTTACGCGCGATTCAGTTTGGTGAAGTTCAACGGATCGGCAGTAACGTTACAACGAAAACCGATGTCCGTATCATCGCTGCAACTCATCGCAATTTAGAAGAAATGATCGAACAAAAAATGTTTAGAGAAGATCTCTTCTATAGACTGAATGTTGTTTCGATTAATCTTCCTTCATTGAGACAGCGCAGGGATGATATTCCACTGCTAGTAGAATATTTCATTAAGAAATATTCTAAAGAAGTTGGGAAAGAGATTGAAGGAATAACTAAAGAAGCACTTGATCAATTGATCAAGCACAATTTCCCCGGTAACGTGCGCGAATTAGAAAATATAATTGAACGTGGTATCGTACTCACCAGAGAGAAGTACATTACGAAAGATGATTTGCCTCTAAGTACACTTGAGAAGAATGCCAGCCGTGTTTATGACCCATGTAACTTTGATGATTCTTATGAAACAAAAGTTAGAATATTTGAACTTGCGATTATCAATGAAGCGCTTGCAAGAACAAACGGCAATAAAAGTGCTGCCGCAAGATTAATCGGCATCACAGAGAGACATTTGCGCTCAAGATTGGAAAGACTATCTGCTACGCCAAATGAATAGTTGTCGAAAATTCATTCATAAATAACTCATCATATCAGCTCCTTCATATATTCCGAACTTTTTTTGCGAACAGTATTTTTTGAATTTTTTGTAAGTTTTTTCATCTTAAAGCCATGTCTATCAATCTAAATTTTCTTGACTTTCCTCTAAATTGATATTAAGTTAAATCACCGATGTAAACGTTTACACGATAACTTTTTTCCTCTTTTTGTCTGTAATTGCTTATTGATGGTTTCACTTAACGAGATTTGGAATGGCGCCAACTATTAAACAAATCGCTAAGCTCGCTAATGTTTCAATCGCAACGGTTTCGAGAGCGCTCAGCGGCGATGAAAAAGTAACAAGTGAGACCAAGCGGTTAGTTTTAAATGCGGCAAGAGAACTAAACTACAGACCCAACATTCTCGCAAGAAATTTCGTGAAGGGAAAATCCAATATAGTAGGATTAATCCTTCCGGACATATCAGATGAATTCTTCTCGGAAATTATTCGCGGAGTTGACGAGACATCTTACGATCATGGTTACTATACGATGGTAATAAGCTCTCACAAAAACAGATCGTTGGTAGAATCGGTGCACACTCTTATGAGTAACGGATTAGTCGGCGGGTTTATTATTCTGATTCCATTCATGGATCAAAAAATTGAAGCGGCGCTTATGCATGAGAGAGTTCCTTTTGTAATCATCAGCGGTGATAACAACGCGGGAGAATTTGATACAGTTACAACAAACAATTATCAATCTGCTTTTATGATGGTTGAATTTCTTGTGGGTAAAGGATACAAAAAGATTGCGCATATATCCGGACCAGCAGATAACAATGATGCTCTTTTGAGAAAGAAAGGTTTTTTGGATGCCTGTTCGAAAAATAAAATCGAAATAAGAAATAACTGGTTGTTAGACGGAGATTTTACAATGGAAGGTGGTGAGCTGGCAATTAATAAAATTTTAAATGAAGACGACAAACCCGAAGTAATCTTTGCGGCAAATGATATGATGGCGCTTGGCTGTTACAATGCAATCCAATCGAGGGGATTAAAAATACCTGATGATATTGCCATCACCGGATTTGATGATATTCTAATTTCTAAGTACGCGAATCCGTCTTTGACAACGGTTAAAGTAAATACGGATCGAATTGGAAAATTAGCGGCTGAACGTCTCATAGAAAAAATGGATGGGACTAATAATAAAACCGCTCAAAAAATAGAAATTGAATCTGAACTTGTAATAAGAAATTCGTGCTAAATAAATTAATGTAAGGAAACAGTTGTGGCAAAATATCAAACTCAATACGGTTACTTTTCTGAAGACGGGAATGAGTATGTAATTACAAATTTTAGAACTCCGAAACCTTGGGTCAATGTAATTTCAAACGGAGAATATGGATTAGTGATTTCACAAATCGGCAGTGGATTCAGCTGGAATGAGCATTCCGAATTTAATCGACTGAACCGCTGGCACCAAGATTTAATTCGTGATGACTGGGGAAAGTATTTTTATTTCAAGAATAACAAAACCGGTGATGTGTGGAGCCCGACTTGGATGCCAGTGAAAGCCGACCTTGACAATTATGAAGCTCGATACGGTTTTGGTTACGCTTGTTTCAAATCTGAATTCAAAAAAATTATTGTTGAGTTGACTGTTTTTATCCCGATGAAAAGCAATCTTGAAATTTGGGATTTCAAAATCACAAACAAATTGCAAGAGCCGCTTGATCTTTCCATCTACACATATTTTGAATGGTGTTTGGGAACGTCCAACGATCATCATCGTGAATTTCATAAGCAGTTTGTAGAAACAGAATTCAACGCTGAAAACAATGCAATGCTTGCAACGAAACGTCTTTGGGAAGTTCCGCTTGGCGACCGCGGGCATTGGAATATTGAGTATCCTTACTACGGATTCATTTCTTCGAACAAAGCAATAATTGATTTCGAAGGCGACAAAGAAGAATTTGTCGGTCAATATAACAATCTTGATAAACCAGCCGGTTTGATGAAAGAATCACTCTCAAATAAAGTCGGAAAATGGAATGACTCGATTGGAACCGTACATGTCAATGCTCACATTGCACCAGACAAATGTAGAGCGATTGCGTTCTATCTTGGAATACAACCGACAAAGAAAAATGTTTTTGAAACGCTGAAAAAATTTCGCACGGAAGAACAAATTCAGAATGCTTTAGTTGAAGTAAAAAAATATTGGGACGATGTGTTAGATACACTTGAAATCAAAACGCCGGACGATGCAATGGATTTGATGATAAACAAGTGGGCGCGTTATCAGGCAATAGCTGGAAGGCTGTTGGCTCGCACGGCATATTATCAGCAGAGCGGCGCATTTGGTTTCCGTGATCAACTTCAGGATAGTTTGGTTTATCTGCCGATCGATCACAAACTAACTGAAAAACAAATTCGTCTTCACGCGCGTCATCAATTTGAAGACGGAACAGTTTTACACTGGTGGCATCCTATCAGCGACACTGGACTGCCGACAAAAATGACCGACGATTTGTTGTGGCTTCCTTTCGTACTTTTCCATTATCTCGATGAAACATCAAACTATAAAATTTTAGATGAGACTGAACCATATTACGATAACAAAGAAAAACAAGATTCACTTTTTAACCATTGTGTTGCCGCAATAGAAAAAGTTCTCACTCGTTTTAGCGAACGCGGGTTACCGTTGATTGGCGCCGGTGATTGGAATGACGGCTTAAGCGCTGTGGGTCTGGAGTTCAAAGGAGAATCTGTTTGGCTCGCACATTTCTTTTACATGATCTTACAAAGGTTTGCAAAAATTTCTGGTAAAGTCGGAAAGAAGGATTTGCAGAATCGGTACAATCAAAAAGCAGATGAGCTGAAGCTGGCAATTAATAAATTTGCTTGGGATGGCGAGTGGTTCTGGCGAGCAACAAAAGACAATGGAGAAAAAATCGGAAGTCATGAATGTGAAGAAGGTAAAATTTATCTGAACGCGCAGACTTGGAGTGTCATTTGCGATTCGACAGATGCTAAAAGAAAAACGAGCGCCATGAATTCCGTTTCGAAATACTTGTTAAAAAACAACGGTGCACTTTTGCTCTGGCCTGCATACACCAAGCCGGATAAATATATTGGCTATCTTTCACGTTACGCTCCGGCTCGAAGAGAAAACGGCGGCATTTACACTCATGCAGCAACATGGGCAATTCAAGCGTTTGCAATGATGAAAGATGCTGAGAACGCTTGGCTTGCGTATTCAAGATTGAACCCGATTAACAGCGGAATGGACCCGGAAAAATATGTTGCAGAACCATTTGTAACTCCGGGAAATATTGACGGCCCAGATTCGCCAAATTATGGAATGGCGGGATGGACATGGTACACCGGCTCAGCGCAATGGTTTAACAAAGTTGTTTTGGAATGGATTCTTGGCGTTCGTCCAACCGAAGAAGGATTAGTCATCGATCCATGTGTTCCGAAAGAATGGAAAGAGTACAAAGTTAAACGCACGTTCCGTGGAACTGTTTACAACGTTATTGTGAAAAACGAATCCGGCGTTTCATTTGGCGTTAAGGAAATAATTGTTGATGGAGTAAAACAAAGGGAAAACTTAATAAAGCCGGTAGATAAGCCCACTGTAAAAGTTGAAATCACACTTTGAAAACCAATAGGTGCTCAATGAGAAAATTGATTTACTTACTATTTTTTGGTTTCGCGTTAAATGTTGGGTGTCAGTCGCTTAATCTAAAATATCTTCCGTATGATAAAACTGAGTTTAAGCTAACGCAAAATGAAAAAGCTTTTCTTGACACGCTTCAGTACAAATCTTTTCTCTATTTCATTCATGAAATAAATCCTGAAAACGGAATGGTGAAAGATCGCTCTCAGCCCAGCTCGCCTGCATCAATGGCAGCAGTTGGATTTGCAATTCCGATTTGGGCAATCGGTTCGGAAAAAAGTTGGATGTCTAAAGAACAAGCGATTGATTACACGCTCGCACTTTTCAATTTCTTGTGGAACTCCGATCAAAGTCTGGATCCGCTCGCAACCGGTTACAAAGGATTTTATTATCACTTCGTTGATATGAAAACCGGAAAACGTTTTTGGAATTGCGAACTTTCATCCATCGATTCCGGGCTGCTCTACTGCGGAATAATTTTCGCACGACAGTACTATGATGGCAATAATGAAAAAGAAATAAAAATTAGAGAACTGGCGAATAAACTATTAGATCGTGTGGACTGGAAATTTTTTGCCTTGCCAGATCATGGCAAGTATGCCAACACAATTTCTATGGGCTGGACTGAAAAAGAAGGAATTAGTTCTGTTGGATGGTGGGGTTACACGGAAGCGTTGTTTCTTTATGTTATAGCTGCTGGAATGGATATGTCGAATATTGAAAAACGTTATGAAACATGGTTAAGCACTTATCAGTGGCGCGAACCTTACAAAAGCTTGGGACATGTTGCTTTTCCTGCATTGTTTATCCACCAATTTTCGATGATGTTTTTGGATATGAGAGGACTTTCAGACAAGTACATGATTAAGAAAGGAATCGATTACTTTGAAAACTCCCGTCGCGCAACTTATGTTCAGCGCGAATACGCAATTCAAAATCCCGATAATTGGGTGGGTTACGATTCGCTGACGTGGGGATTAAGCGCGTGCGACGGTCCCGGTTCCAAATATAATTTTGACGGAAGAAATTTTTGGGATTACTCTGCACGCGGAACGTCCGGACCCGATTCCACATTTGACGACGGCACGATTGCACCTTACGCCGCAGCATCATCAATCCCATTCGCGCCGGAGATTTGTATTCCAGCCGTAATGAACATGTATGAAAAATACGGTTCAAGCGGACTGTGGAAAAAATACGGTTTCGTGGATTCGTTCAACCCGACTATAAACTGGTACGACACAGACGATCTCGGTCTCGATGAAGGCCCGATTGTTTTGATGATCGAGAATTTTCACAACGGATTCGTTTGGAAATATTTTATGAAAGATCCGATCGTTCAAAAAGGATTGAAGCGATTGGGATTCGAAAAAATTGAAAAGAAATAAGTACCCAATGAAAGACCACTCATTCGGAAACGGAATACGATACGTGAGTTCTACTAATTCAAAAAAATACTTCACAAAAAACGGAAATCCTTACTTTGTAATTTCCGGTGAGATTCATTACTTCAGAGTTGATCCCCGCCTTTGGGAGAAGCATCTTCTTTTACTTAAACAATCCGGCGCCAACACAACATCAACATATATTCCGTGGGACTGGCACGAGTACGAAGAAAATAAATTTGATTTCACCGGTGAGACTCATCCGGCAAGAAATATTATCGAGTACATTGAGTTGTGTAAGAAGGTCGGACTGAACCTTATCGTCAAGCCAGGCCCATATATTTTGGCTGAGTATGAAGCGCACGGTCTTCCCGGGTGGCTGTTGAACAAGTGCAGCCGAGATGCGCATTCGATTGATGAGAATGGAAACGTTATTTCGCCCGATTTGATGTCGTACATGTCGGAAGAATATCTCTACTACGCATTTCTCTGGTTCGATAAAATTATGCCTATCATCGCTAAGTATCAGACAAGCAACGGCGGACTGATCACAACAATGCAAGTGTGCAACGAGGTCGGCGTATTTCAGTGGCTTTCAGGAAAAATCGATTACAATGATTCGGTGATAAATCTTTACAAAGAATTTTTGAAGGAAAAGTACGGCACCGTTGAATCCATGAACACGGTTTACGGAACTGAATATTCTTCATTCGATAAAGTTATTGCGCCAAAAGGTAAAATTGGAACCAAACAAGATTACTGCGCATACTATGACTTTCATCTTTTCTACAGACACTTCTATGCGTTGTATCTTGATACGCTTGTAAAAAAAATCAGAAGCTTCAATATTGATTTGCAATTGACGCACAACATTCCCGGATGGATATACGGCAATGCAGCAGAATTACCGATGCTCATCAGCACGTACGAAGAAGTTATGCGCACACGTTCCGACATTGTCTTTGGACTTGATCACATACCGGAATTCTTTTCGTTCAGAAATGCTCACTCGGATTTGGCGTGCAACAAAATTTTGGAAGCGATGCAGCCGTACGGACCCGTATGGGCTGCGGAATTCCAATCCGGAACTAGAGAACATCACGTTAAAAGTGATGCGAATGATCTGGAAACATTTTATTATTCCTCGCTTGCGCACGGATTGAAGAGTTTCAATTACTATATGTTCTCGCAAGGAATTAATCCTAAGGGAAAAGGATTCTTCGGCAAAACATTTTACTTCCAAACGCCGCTGAATTACAAAGCTGAGAAATCGAATTTGTTCCAAGCGATTAGCAAGGTGGATAAGTTCATCAACCAAGAGAAAGAAAATCTTCTCCTGAGTGAGATGAAGGCAAATATCTGCGTCGGATTTTACAAACCATACTTCTATACCGAACTTACCACATCGCAATTGCTTAGAGAAAAACGTCTGGATGTTGAAAAGCTGGGTCTATCACTCGATCCGCGTTTTGTGCGCGAAGAAATTTTCTTCAACGGGCTTTTGCGCGGACTTCAAACATTGAACTTCAATTACGATATCCGTGATCTTGAAAATAATTCGGTAGAAAATATTCTGAATTACAAACAACTTTGGGTAGTAACAACTGAATTCATGGACGCGGAGACTCAGAAGTTTCTAGTTTCATACGTGAAAAACGGCGGACATCTTGTAATGTATCCCGCAGTTCCAACATTGGATAATTATCTTAATCCATGCACGATCCTTAGAGACGAATTAACCCTTCAGTTTACGAAATCAACCAGCCCGAATAAGGTTAATGCTTTTGGTATCGAAGATGCTTTTACCATTTTCAGAGACAAGCAGATTTTTGATGCAACTGAAAAAGAAATAGTCGCGATAACTGAGAAAGGTGAAACGTGCGGCGTAAACAAAAAACTAGGCAACGGAATGATCACGGTGCTCGGCTTCGCATTCGGTTACACAAGCGACGAGCACCTTCACATTTTTGAAAAGATAGTTTCACTCAATAAAATCAAGAGGGAAGTCAAGGTCTCCGATTCGGACATTCAGTTTGTAATTCGAAAGGGAAAGAAGTATTCTTATTTATTCCTTTTGAACTATCACAATAAGAAAAGTACGTTTACGGTGGATTCGAAGAGGGTTACTTTGAATCCCTTCTCAAGTAAGGTTATAAAGTTGAAATAGTTTTCAATCAAAAAAGGAAGAGTTGATAATGAGAAGTTTAGTTACCTGTTTAATCGTGTTTTTAACTGCCATAAATTTATACGCACAAACCGATACAACACCGCCGGCAACACCTCAAAATGTGAAGTCGATTGATTATGAATTGCACATAGACGTAACATGGCAGCCGAACACGGAATCCGATCTTGCCGGTTACAAAATTTATAAATGGGATAGAACTGCTTTTAAATTCGTTGACAGTGTTAAAAAATACAGATCATTTTATACCGATTGGATCGGCGCCACTTCTGTTTCCAACAAGTACAAAGTTGCAGCTTATGACAATTCAGGTAATATATCGCCGTTGAGTGCAGAGGTAACAACTTTCACTCATGCAATGTCCGACTCGGAATTTCTTGACATGACTCAGCGTGCAGCGTTCCGATACTTCTGGGATTGGGGCGATCCGAATTCCGGTATCGCACGTGAACGCCATGAACCAAACGAAAGCGATGTAACGAACACAAGCGGAGGAGGAGGATTTGGCGTGATGGCAATTATTGTCGGCATCGAACGCGGATTCATCACTCGTGACGAAGGTGTTGCTAGGATAAAAAAGATTGTCAACTTCTTGGCTAACACAATCCAAAAATTTCACGGTGCATTTCCTCATTGGTTTAACGGAACAACGGGTAAAGTTGTTAAGTTTGGAAAATACCAGGATGGAGGAGACATTGTTGAAACTTCGTTTATGTTCGAAGGGCTTCTTGCGGCAAGACAATATTTCGATGGATCGAATAGCGATGAAGTATATATCAGAAGTACAATCACCCAATTATGGTTGGGTGTTGATTGGGATTTTTATAGAAACGGCTACACAGGTTTATACTGGAACTGGTCACCGACTTATGGATTTAATATTCCCGAAGGCGGATCTTTTCTTTTTCACGGATGGTCCGAAACAATGATAACATATTTCCTTGCAGTTGCTTCACCAACACACCCGATCCAACCAGCTTACTACAAAAGCGGTTGGGGAAATGAAGGTGGTAATCCTGATATACGGTATAAAGGTGGACCGAAATACGGGTATCAACTTCAAGTCGGTTCGGATTATGGCGGACCGCTTTTCTGGACTCACTATTCTTACATGGGATTTGATCCGCGCGGCAAGCGGGATCTGTACGCAAATTATTTTGTGAATAATCATGATCAATCAATGATAAACCGTGCGTACAGCATTGCTAACCCTAAAGGATTTGTAGGTTACAACGCTAATTGTTGGGGTTTAACGGCAAGCTATAGTCTTCCAAGCGTTTACTACCAAGCTCACCAGCCGGGCGCAGAAGACAACGGAACTATTTCACCAACAGCCGCACTTTCTGCTATGCCTTATTTTCTTTACGAAGCAGATAATTACTCACTCGATGCAATAAAATATTTTTACCGAACCTTTGGACAAAAGCTGTGGGGTGATTTCGGTTTTAAAGACGCGTTTAATCTAACTTACTCCGATGCGATTAAAGACAAAAACGGGTCAATTATTGGATACATTCCGGGAGAAGTATTCGTCAATAATTATCTTGCCATTGATGAGGGACCGATTGTGTGTATGATCGAAAATTACCGTTCGCAATTGTTGTGGAAGTTGTTTATGGCAGACGAAGACGTTAAACGAGTTATTGCAAGTAATAATCCTTTCTTTCCATCAAGCGATCCTTCAACTGATGTGAAGAGTGAAACAAGTCTTCCTACTGAGTTTGTGTTGAAAGGAAATTATCCAAATCCATTCAATCCGAGCACTGTAATAAGTTTTTTTGTTCCTAAAACGGAACGAGTTTCGGTAGTTGTTTATAATTTGCTCGGTCAAAAAGTTAAAAGTTTGTTAGACGAAGAAATTTCACCTGGCGAAAAATCCGTTAGTTGGAACGGTACAAATGAAGTCGGCGACACAGTTTCATCTGGAGTTTATATCTATAAAATCAGCGCAGACGGAAATTTTTATTCCGGCAAAATGATTCTGCAAAAATGAGAATGGAAATTCGCATAAAAATATTTTCTTATTTCTGTTTTCTTATTTCTGTCTTCTTGATTATCAGTTGCTCTAAACGAGAAGACAAAACCATCACTCTAAACTTCTGGGCAATGGGAGTTGAAGGTGAGACTGTTTCCAAACTTGTACCGGAATTTGAAAAACAAAATCCCGGCATAAAAGTTAAAGTGCTTCAGATTGCGTGGATTGCGGCACATGAAAAATTGATCACTGCATTTGCAAGCGAAACTTTACCTGATGTATTTCAGCTTGGCAATACTTGGATTCCCGAATTCCAGTCACTCGGCGCGATTGAACCGCTTGATTCGTTCATAAAAAAATCATCGATCGTCAAAGCTGATAATTATTTTCCCGGAATTTGGGAAACTAATCTTATCGACACAACCGTTTACGGAATTCCATGGTATGTTGACACGC
>JAKAEE010000092.1 GCA_021820065.1 Bacteroidota bacterium
TTGCTCTTGATCTTAATCTGTTTTTTTACGGTTGTATTATTTGAAAGGGAAGCAATATAAAACACGAGAGCAAGAATAAGATCAAGCAAGATAATATTCCAAAACAAACATTATGATTTACCTGAAAGATTTTTTCACATGAACAAAGAAAAAATTTCCGTTATAACTCTCGGCTGTTCGAAAAACACTGTTGATTCCGAACGGCTGATGAGTCAATTGAAACTGAATAAATTTGATCTTATCGACGACCCCAACAAAGCTGATTCCGTTGTGATCAACACGTGCGGATTTATTGACGCGGCTAAAGAGGAATCCATCAACACAATTCTTTCTGCCATCGAGCTGAAAAAAAAAGGAAAGCTGAAAAAAGTTATAGTTGCCGGCTGCCTTTCCGAAAGATACATGAATGATTTGATGAAAGAGATTCCTGAAGTCGATGCATTCTTTGGAACCGAAGCTTACGAAGGAATTGTCCGCGAGTTCGGCGGTAACTTAAAATATGAACTGCTCGGCGAGCGAATAGTCACCACGCCGAAACATTTTGCATATCTGAAAATCAGCGAAGGGTGCGATAACCCTTGTTCGTTTTGTGCTATCCCGCTTATGCGCGGAGTTCATAAAACCAAACCGATGGAAGATTTGCTAAACGAAGCGTCGCTGCTCTCGGCAAAAGGAGTTAAAGAATTAATTCTCATCGGGCAAGACACAACCGATTACGGAATCGATTTATACGGCAAGAGAAACATTGCTGAACTGCTGCGGCGATTGTCCGAAATTTCCGGCATCGAGTGGATCCGTTTACTTTATGTTTATCCCTCTCATCTTCCGGATGAACTGATAGAAGAAATTGCCGTCAATCCGAAAATTTGTAAATACATCGACATCCCTCTTCAGCACATTTCCGATAATGTTTTAAAATCTATGCGGCGCGGTATAACGAAAAGAAGAACGGTAGAACTTCTGCAACAGTTGAAAGAACGTATTCCAAACTTAACTTTGCGGACGACTTTCATTGTCGGCTACCCGAATGAAACAGAAAATGAATTTGAGGAACTTTGCAACTTCGTCCGCGATATAAAATTTGACCGTTTCGGAGTTTTCAATTATTCGGTTGAAGAAAACACTCCGAGTTTCATCCTTAACGACCCGGTTCCGCTGGAAACAAAAGAAGAACGGAAAGCGACGTTAATGGAAATTCAAAAAAATATTTCTGAAGAAAAGAACCGCATGTTTATCGGCAAAAAAATGAAAGTGGTTATTGACGGTTTTGAAAACAATCGGTACATCGGACGAACGGAACGCGACGCGCCGGAAGTGGACGGCGAAGTAATAATAGATGCAAAAAAGGGTGCATTAGAGATTGGTGAATTTTATGACGTTGAAATTTACAATTGCAATGAGTATGATTTATTTGGTAAGTTAAGTGAAGTTAGCAAGCTACATACGCAAGCAAAGGAGTCACAATGAAACGATTGGCATTGATCTGGTGTTTGTTCGGAGCGGTCTCATACGCGCAAGTTGAATACTCTGCCCGCGCAGGTGCTTTCGGAAGCGTTATTAATTTTTCGGTCGATTACGCCAATTACAAAAGCACAGTTCAGAATAAATCGCGTGTTGATGTGTTTGTAAAAGTTCCCTATTCAAGCATTCAGTTTGTAAAAAAGGAAAACTTATACCACGCCACGTACGACGTTACTTTAACTTTTCTTGATGAGAGCAAAAAGAACGTTCTCTTTGAAAGAATATGGAAAGAACGCGTTAAGTCGGATGATTTCGATCAGACACTTTCCAAAAACAATTTCAACTTGAGTTACAAAAGTTACGATATGAATCCCGGCAAGTATTTTTTGAAATGTATAATCGAGGATTCAGAATCACGAAGAACTTCTTTTAAGGAAATTCCGTTGACTGTCCGGCAGATTTCCGACACTCTCGGTATGAGCGATGTAATGTTTATCTCCGATGTCGTAAAAGATTCTACCGGCGAAAAAATTATTCCGAATGTTTCAACCTTTGTTACAAATAAAACCGATTCACTTTCTTTCTTCTTCACTATTTATTCGAACAAAGCCCGCGATATAGTTCTTGAATACTCGATGAACGAATTAAAGAGCGGTAAATCTTTCAAGCAGGATGATCCCCGTACATTAAAAGCCGGAAATAATCTTATCAGACACACAATCAAAAACGCAAACTTTTCTTTGGGAGATTATACATTGAAAGTTGCGTTGAAGAACAAAGATTGGAAAGATGTTGAGACAACCGAGAAAAAGTTTTACTCGATAATCTACGGTGTGCCGAATACTATAACCGACCTCGACCTGGCTGTTGACGAAATGCTTTACATCGCATCGCCGGAAGAATTAGATTTTATTAAAGACGCTAAGACATACGATGAAAAACTTAACCGATTCCTCGCTTACTGGGATAAGAAAAAACCGAATCCGAAAGTTGATGAGAACCCGATTCTTTATGAATACTACCGGAGAATCGAATACGCAAACAAAACTTTTAAAGGATTCGGCGCAGGATGGCATTCCGACATGGGAATGGTCTATGTTACGTTCGGACCGCCCAGTTACGTTGAACGGCATCCGATGGATCCCAATGCAAAGCCGTATGAGATTTGGGATTATTACGATCTGAACCGCAGTTTTGTTTTTTCGGATCAAACCGGGTTTGGAGATTACAGGCTTGTCAATCCGGATTACAGCCGTTGGCCTGGATATAGACAGTGATAGAACGTTAAGCAAGAGTGAAGAGTGCAGAACGTAGAGTTACTATAAATGTTTAATTCATTCCGCATAATAATTTTTTAAATCTACTTTAAAAATGATTCTCACTGTTACAATCAATCCGCTTTTAGAAAGACGATTGTTTTTTCATTCCGTTGAACTTGGAAAAGAAAACAGATGCATCAGAGAAAATTTTTCTGCGGGCGGAAAAGGAATAAACGTAAGCAGACAGTTGAACCTGCTGGGAATTCCGAATCATGCTTTTACTTTCTTGGGCGGAAACAACGGAAAAATTTTGCGTCATTGCATCACCAATGACAAAATTGATTTGAGTGTTGTTTCAACAAAATCCGAAACACGCTCGGCAGATGTAATCATCGAAGAGAATTCAAATCGCATCTCAACCTTTTTCGGCACAAACAGCGAAGTAAATATTTCGGAATCATCGGACTTCAAAAGCAAACTTGAAAAGATGATTCAGAATTGCTCAGTCGTAGTTTTCGCCGGAAGTTCCCCCTCTCATGCAGCCGACGATATTTTTCCATTCGGAATCGAGCTTGCAAAAAAACATGATAAAATTTCCATACTGGATACTTACGGAAGCCATCTCAAAAATTGCATCGATGCCTCGCCGACTGCAATTCACAATAACGTTTCCGAAGTTGAAAGATCGCTCACTATTCCACTTCACATTGAATCAAACAAACTTGAATACTTGCGCTGGCTATATTCCAAAGGAGTAAAACTAGCTTTTTTAACCGACGGAGCTAATGCGGTGTATGTTTCAAAATTTGATTTTCACTACAAGATTGATCAGCCGAAAATTCAAACATTAGATGCGACAGGAAGCGGCGATGCATTCGTAGCCGGAGTTGCCTACGGTATGGAAAAGTCTCTCGTGTTTGAAGAGTTCGCAAAAATTGCAGCGGCGTTAGGAGCTGCCAACGCTTCTATGGTAGAAACATGTTCGGTTTCGTTTGACCAAATGAATGGGTATCTTGAAACAGTAACAATTACACCCGTCGGTAAAAAGATGAAGATAATTGATGACTCGCCGAATTATTAGAAATTGTTTAATAGCTTTTTTTCTATTCACCACCTTCCTTTTTGCCCAATCAATTTCTTCGATTGAGATAACCGGCAACAAAATTTTTTCAGTGAACAGCTATCTTGGCTGGATGAAGATTAACGCAGGGACAAAAATATTTCCGGCATTGGAAGACAGTGTCAGCGGAAGAATTTACTCGTCATTGCGCAGCGAAGGTTACTTTCACCCGGCCGTTAACTCGAAAGTTGAAAAGATCGATTCTTCCAAATCAAAATTAATTATTGATGTTGATGAAGGTAAGCCGACATTAATAAATAAAATCATGTTCAACTCCGGTCTTAAAGATTCTCTTCGACTTGCAAATTTTTTGTCGGATCTTGATAACGCCATATTTACAAAAGGAAATATTGAGTCAGTCTTCTCCAACATTTTTGATTACTACGAGAACATCGGATTCCCTTTCGCCTCGGTTAGAATTGAGTCGATTCAGTTTGTTGACGATTCATCAACGCACGATCACACGGTAAATCTATTCCTCACCATTGACGCCGGTACAAAAAGTAAGATTGACAAAATAGAAATTGAAGGTAACACGAAAACAAAAGACTATGTGATCACGCGTGCGTTGCAAATTGAAAAAGGGGAACCGTATTCACAGAAACAGATAAATGATATTCCCGACAAGTTGAACCGCCTTCGTTTTTTTGAACCGGTTGAAGTACCGGCTTATTTTATCAATTCAAAAAATGAAGGTGTTCTAAAAATTTCCGTTAAAGAAAAACAAACAAATTATTTTGACGGCATTGCAGGCTACATTCCTCCGGCGAACAACAATACAAAAGGTTACTTAACCGGTTTTGTAAACATTAACCTGAGAAATCTTTTCGGAACGGGGCGCGCCGCTTCATTCAGATGGCAGCAGGAAAATCAATACTCGCAAGAACTTGAAATACAATACCTCGAACCGTGGCTTTTCGGTTTTCCGTTTAACGTGCAAGGATCACTTTTTCAGAGGAAGCAGGATTCAACTTACGTGCAGCGCAATTTTGAAGGCGCGCTCGAATACATTGCGACACCGGAAATTTCCGCGTCGGTTATCGTTAACACTCAATCAACCATTCCAACCGAACGTAACGTGAACGTGTTTACTGTTTACAATTCTTCCGCGTTCACAAGCGGCGTTAACCTCAGGATAGACACACGCGATGATTTTTACGCGCCGACATCCGGAATACTTTTCATCAACTCGTACAAATTCACTCAGAAGACCATCAATGGCCCGGCTCAATTCATTACTGCCGATACGAAAACAAAACAAAATTTTCAGCGGCTCGAATTCGACTTTAGCATTTTCAAACAGTTCATCAGCAAACAAGTCCTTGCATTTGCAGTTCATGCAAGAGAATTGCGCGGTTCAGATTTTGAAATTAGCGATCTATATTTTTTAGGCGGCGCGCGTTCATTACGCGGATATCGGGAAAAACAATTTCAAGGGAACAGAATCGTCTGGTCAAATTTGGAGTACAGATTTTTGCTTACAAGACGAACATTCGCATTTTTGTTTTTTGATTCCGGCTACTTTTTGAGAAACGCAGATGAGACAAGGCAGATCGCCGAGATTTCCGGATTCAGAAACGGTTATGGGTTCGGAATCAATTTGGAAACAAGTCTTGGTGTGCTTGGCGTTAGTTTCGCTTTAGGTAAAGGCGATTCAATCAGCGAAGGAAAAATTCACTTCGGAATTATAAACGAGTTTTGATGAATTCTCTTAAAACTTTTGACAACAAACATGTTTCCGGCAAGATTAAAGTCCTTGCCGGCGTTGATGAAGCCGGGCGCGGACCTCTTGCCGGACCTGTTGTAGCCGCTGCGGTAATCTTCGACAGAAAAACTTTCCATAAGGAAATTAACGATTCGAAAAAACTTACCGAAACCAAGCGCGAAGAATTGTACAAATGGATTATCGAGAACTGCAAAAGTTACGGCGTCGGCATAATTAATCACGAAGAAATAGATGAAATAAATATTCTGCAAGCCACTTTGAAAGCAATGAAGAGCGCGGTTGAACAACTTCACCGTAAGCCCAATCTGGTGCTTATTGATGGGAATAAATCGTTCCATTCGGCATTAAAAACCAAAACCGTTGTGAAGGGTGATGCAAAATCATTCTCGATCGCTGCGGCTTCTATTGTCGCTAAAGTTACCAGAGACAGAATAATGCGCGAGGCGTCAAATAAATTTCCGGAATATTGTTGGGATCAAAATAAAGGATACGGCACACAAGCTCACAGAGATGCAATCAAAAAATTTGGCGCTTCTCCTTTTCATCGTAAAACTTTTTTAAGCAGAATTTTGACCAATGACTAATCAGAACAAACGCTCAACCGGATCGTACGGTGAAAAACTTGCAGAAGATTTTTTGAAAGAGCTTGGCTACGAAATCATTGAAAAGAATTATCATTTCGGTCACGGCGAGATTGATATTATTGCCAAGGACAAAGAGTTCTTAGTCTTTGTTGAAGTGAAGTACAGAAAGAACCTTGAATACGGCGAGCCGGAATACGCAATTACAAAAGGGAAACAGAATCAAATCAAAAAAATTGCAGAAGCATATTTAGCTGAACGTGAAATCAAAAACCAAGACTGCCGGATTGATGTCGTCGCTATTTTACATCTTACCGGCGAGAAGCCAAAGATAAATCATTACATAAACGCGTTCTGAGTACGGTTGTCTTTCCAATCTCCCGAACATTTTTTCATTTCTTTTGTTATTTTGAACAAGGATTAAATAGAAAAATTAACCTTTAATGAAACTGCCTCACCATAAATTCGGTCGTCGTTTATCAATCTCTGATTTGATCTACAATTTTTTTGCAACGATGACCGGACTCACAATTTTCAACTGGGAGTTCATCAAACAAGCGTTCTTGCCGCCGTATGAAATCGGCGAGGTCAAAAAACATATGGATGAACTCGGCGTAAAAACTTTTGGAATTGTAAGCATAACAGGTTTCATAATTGGACTTGTGCTTGCGATGCAGAGCCAGCCCGTTATGCAAAGATTCGGCGCAGGCGATTTTCTACCCGGCATGGTTGCATTAACAGTTGTCCGCGAACTTGGACCGGTAATAACAGCTTTAATTTTTGCCGGACGTGTAAGCTCCGGTATCGGCGCGGAACTCGGTTCGATGCGCGTGACAGAACAGATCGACGCGATGGAAGTTTCGGCGGTTAATCCGTTTAAGTACCTTGTAGTTACCCGCGTGCTCGCAACAACACTGATTCTTCCGATACTAACAATTTATGTCATCATCATTGCTATTTTAGGCGGGTATCTGGCAATCGTAATTTCCGAATCAATGAGCTGGCAATATTATTTAAGCTCTGTCCTTAGCTCAGTTGAGTTTGGAGATTTTATTCCCGGTGTTGCAAAAACTTTTGTGTTTGGATACATAGTTGGTCTTGTAGGTGCATACAAGGGTTACACTACCGAAGGTGGAACCGAAGGCGTGGGTCGTGCGTCAACTACTTCAGTGGTTCTTTCTTCACTCTTAATTTTAATTTTTGACACTGTACTTGTAAAAATAACTTTATGGTTATGGCCAACTCTAGGATAGTAGAAGTAAAAAATCTTACAAAAAGATTTGAAGAACACGTCGTCCTCGACAACGTTTCGCTCGTCGTTGAGCGCGCCGAAAATCTTGTCGTATTCGGAAGAAGCGGACAAGGCAAGAGCGTTCTTCTGAAATGCATAATCGGGTTGATGGCGCCGGATTATGGGGATATTTTTATTAAGGGCACGAATGTTCTGAAACTTTCAATTGCCAAATTAAATGAGATAAGAAAAAATATCGGATTCCTCTTTCAAGGTTCGGCTTTGTATGATTCAATGACGGTGCGCGAGAACTTAACTTTTCCGTTGAAGCGTCACTTTCCTGAAATGCCGCAAAAAGAAATTGATGAAAAGGTGAAGCGTACGCTCGAATTGGTTTCGCTGGAAGACGCTATTGATAAAATGCCTTCGGAGCTTTCCGGAGGAATGAAAAAAAGAATCGGACTGGCGCGCTCCATTATTCCCGAACCGGAATTAATGCTTTATGATGAGCCGACAACAGGACTCGATCCGATAACGACAAAAGAAATCAGTGAACTAATTCTTAACTTGCAAAAGAAATTGAACATGACTTCGATTGCGGTAACACATGATTTGATGTGCGCTGAAATCATTGCCGACCGCGCAATCTTTCTGAAAGATGCAAAGGTCGCTTACGAAGGCAATATAAAAGAGCTGACCGATTCGAAAGATCCTTTCCTGAAAAACTTTTTCGGTCATGAATTAATAAAAGCTTAGCGGAGTTTGAAATGTTAAAACAACTTGAAGGCGCCAGACTCGGAATTTTTATTTTCTTTGGAACAATCTTGCTGATCATTTCGATCTTCCTTCTCGGCAACAAAGAAAAATTATTTACAAGAACGATTGAGATCAAAGCTTACTTCAATCAAATTGAAGGCTTGAAAAGCGGCGCTCCAGTTCGCTTAAGCGGTTACGATGTCGGAAGCGTGAGTTCGATCTCATTAGCTAGCGACACTTCTGCAAAAGTTGAAGTGACGATGAGAATCGACAGCGAGTTGAAACATTTCATCCGTCTGGATAGCCATGCCTCGGTTGAAACAGAAGGATTGGTTGGAAAGAAAATTGTTTCAATCACACCGGGCTCTCAGGGCTCGGCAGAAATTACCGACGGCGGAATCATTCCCTCCAAGTCCCCGGTGAACATTGCAAAAATTATTGAAGAGACCGAAAACGTAATGGGTTACATGAAGGACCTAACGAAAGATTTTTCTGAAATTTTTGCCAAGGTAAATAAAGGTGAGGGCTCCCTCG
>JAKAEE010000027.1 GCA_021820065.1 Bacteroidota bacterium
CAGTTCTTTCTTTCAATCACAAAACTGACTAAGCTTTCAAGAGAAAGTTTGGACTCGGAATCGTTGAACACTTTCAGATTGTTCACGGCTTTACCGGCATATTCTTTAGCAACTTGGTCGGCATAAGCAATTCCGTCGTAACGCTGGACAAAGGCGATCACTTCTTCAACGTTGACTTTTTTTGCACCGCTTTTTATTGATGAGATAATTTTCTTGGATTCATCCGCCGGCGCTTTAGAAAGAGCATGAATGAGAGGCAAAGTTAATTTCTTTTCTTTTATATCGCCGCCAAGCGGTTTGCCGAAAACACTTTTGGAACCGACATAATCGAGAATATCATCGCGAATTTGAAATGCTATCCCAAGATTTTCACCGAACTCGCGGAGCGATTTTATTTTTTCTTCATCGGTTGTGACTGCTAGCGCACCAATCTCGCAGCATGTGGAAAAGAGCGACGCAGTTTTATCGGAAATTATTCTGAGATATGTTTCTTCATCGTTATTAAGTTTTCTGGTTTTACTGATTTGTAAAAGTTCACCTTCGGACATTCGTTTAACGGTGTCGGTGATTACTTTTAAGAAATCAAAATCATTCTGATAGACGGCAATCATCAATCCGCGGGAAAGTAAATAGTCGCCCATTAGAACGGCAATTTTATTCTTCCACACAGCATTAATTGACGGAAAGCTTCTTCGCGTTTCGGCGTTATCCACCACATCATCGTGAACCAAAGTTGCAGTGTGCAGCAATTCAACCATCGCAGCTCCCCTGTAGCTGCGGTCGGAAATTTCTCCCGCAACTTTGCTTGAAAGCAATACGAGCAGCGGACGAATTTTCTTTCCTTTTTGCTTTAGAATGTAACGTGCAACAAGATCAACCAGGGTAACTTTGGATTTAAGAGATTCTTTAAATATCTCATTGAACTTCTTCAGTTCACCGTCGATAGGCAGAGCAATTTCCGAGAGGGATTTCTTTATCAAGATTTCTTTTGCGAATATTTTGCAACTAATATACTTACTTCGTATAAGAAAACCAATGGAATGGCGAGCAGCACTTGCGAAACGGGGTCTGTGCCGGGACTTAATATTGCTGCAAGAAACATTATCACAACGATTGCATGTCGTCTATACTTTCTCATAAATCCAGCCGTCAGAATTCCAAGTTTCGAAAGGAAAAAAGAAAGCATCGGAAGTTCGAATACCAGCCCGGCTCCTAATATTACACTGATGATGATCGAAAAATATTCGTCAATCGAAAAGTTGTTTGCAATAGACTGTGAGCCGAACCCAGCCGCAAATTTCAAAGTCAACGGAAGCATCAAAAAATAAGCAAATACAACGCCGCACAAAAAACAAAACGTGGTAAAGATTACAATCCATTTAACATATTTCTTTTCGGTGTGCTTAAGCGCCGGTGCGATGAATTTCCAAACATGATATACAACATTCGGCAAACTGATTATGAAACCGATGATCATTGCGACTTGGAAATAAAGGAATAGCTGTCCGAATGGACGCAAGTTTTGAAGTTTAAACCCGGCTACTTTAGCTGGAACAAGGAGAACATGGTCAATAAAGAAGTCGATAAAAATCCACGCGATAATTGTCCCCACAACAATTCCAAGCAGCGAGTATATTATTCTCCACCTTAATTCTTCAAGGTGATCGAGAAAACCCATTTCAACTTCAGCGGGGGACTCTTCTTCGTCCAAAATATTTTCTTCTGAATCAGCCATTTTAATTTTAGTTTAATTCCGGATACAGCGGAAATTTTGAACAGAGCTGAGCAACTTCGGTTTTAATTGATGCAAGCGTTTGTTCGTTGTCGATACTTGTTATCGCCCGGTCTATAAACGATGCGATAACTTTCATTTCGGTTTCTTTCATGCCGCGAGTTGTAACTGCCGGTGTACCAATTCTAATTCCACTTGTAACGAAAGGACTTTTTGTATCGAACGGAATCATATTTTTATTTACAGTGATGCCGGCAGCGCCTAGAGCGTTCTCAACTTTTTTACCGCTCAAATCTTTTTTAGTTAGATCAACAAGCATTAAATGATTATCCGTTCCGCCGGAAATTATATCGTAACCAAGCCCCATTAATTCGTTTGCAAGAGTTTTAGAATTCTTTATGATCTGCTTGGCATAAGTTGTAAATGAATCTTGAAGCGCTTCACCGAATGCAACTGCCTTCGCCATGATGACGTGCATCAAAGGACCGCCTTGAATTCCAGGCATGACCATTCCATCTAAGATTTCCGACATCAGTTTCAGCCGGTCACCTTTCAAAGTCTTGATGCCGAACGGATTGTCTTTATCTTTGCCGACTAAAATAATTCCACCGCGCGGACCGCGAAGCGTTTTATGTGTTGTTGATGTAACAACATCACAATACGTAAGCGGATTGTTCAATAAACCTTTGGCGATCAAACCGGCAGGATGAGCCATATCGCACATTAGCAGCGCGCCGACCTTATCTGCAATTTCTCTAAATTTTGCGTAATCCCAATCACGGGAATAAGCGCTTGCGCCGGTAACGATTAATTTCGGTTTCTCCTTCTTTGCCAAATCTTCAATCAAATTGTAGTCGAGCAATTTTGTTTCTTTGTTCAATGTGTAGCCGACAGCCCGGTATATCTGTCCCGAGAAGTTAACGTGAGAACCATGAGTTAAATGTCCGCCGTGATCTAAACTCAAACCTAAAATTGTATCGCCCGGTTTAAGCAAAGTCATGTAAACAGCCATGTTGGCTTGCGAGCCGCTGTGCGGCTGAACGTTAACGTATTCGGCGCCGAATAATTTTCTTAAACGTTCGCGTGCAAGGTCTTCTGCCATATCAACAAATTCGCATCCGCCGTAGTATCGTTTGCCGGGATAACCTTCGGCGTATTTGTTGGTCAGCACCGATCCGGCAGCGCTGAGAACAGCGAGACTAACAAAATTTTCCGACGCGATTAATTCTAAGTGGGTTTCTTGACGTTTCAATTCTAACTTGGCAACTGAAAGGACTTCTGGATCATTCTTTAAATAGTTTAGCATAGTCGTTGTAATTTTTTGTTTGCATATTAGTTAATTATCCGATGCGATTCAAATTGCGGTAAATAGAATTGTTTTTCAAAACGAGTAAATAATTTGCTGAAAATAAATTCACTTCAAAAAGAATTAACGTTCCGTGCGGATGAACCAGAGCTCTCCAATACTTAAACCGACGGTAAACTTGAAAAAATTTTCCTTGACCAAATTGTTTGCTGTTGTTCCCCGCATTCCGTATTGGAATCCGAAATCGATTGTGTTGTCGAAACTAAGGGGCATTGAACATCCGGCATATACGGAATATTGGTTCAATCCGGTTCCGTTAATTCTATATTGCGATTGCTCGTAACTAAGTCCGCCGCGCAGCATCACATGATCCCAGAATGAATTCGAGCGAATTTCAACATTATTGTATTCAACACCGAAACTCACTTTGTAGAAATCTTGCATGTAACTAGAGACTACATCGTTCTCGGCAAACTCACTGAACTTCTGGTAATAGTAATCCAATGCAAAAGTATAATTGTCCGTCCACTTGAATGATGCGCCGACCCCAAATTTGGAAGGCAATTTTGTTTTGTATGTGTTTGTTGCAAGGGTAATTGTTCCAATGGTAGTTAGTGAGTTATCAAGAGAATCGCTTGTCAGCATAACTGTCGGTGTGAAGACAACGCCTATTCTAAAATCTTTGAAATTTTTCGTGTCAAAATATTTTGAAAGATCACTGGAAATTATTCCGGCGGTAAATCCCATTCCATGATAACTTATTTCTTTCCTAAAGGTTGCATTTCTGAAAGTTGAACCGCTTTCAAATGTTACTGCTGAACTGTTGGTAATTCTACCGATGTAGTATTCGTATGCAAGACCGAGAGAAAAATCGAACGGCAGTCTATAGGAAGCGCCGAGAAAAAATCTTTGCATCCCGCCCGTGCCTTGATAATTCATCGTGTAAGGGTCCACATTCGGATCGGTGACAATCTGAGAAAAATTATATTCCACATTTGATACCGGCACAAGTCCAACCACAGCAGAAATTCCGTTATCATGATCAATCGGGAACCCAAATGTAAGTCCGTTAAAATATGTTCCGGACTGGTAAGTTGATGAAGTTCCGTCGTTGATCATAGCACCGTTGTAAAGAATTCCGGTTTCAAATCTTGTTACTCTTAGGCTGTTCCAAGCTGCCGGATTAATCGAATTAAGAAAATCCTTATCACTCATGGCAATGCCAAGTTCGCCAAGACCAAATCTTCTAGCGGAATAAGAAAGACGCAGATCACCAATACCGTAATGCGTGTATAGCGAACCGCCGCTGGCAAAAACGGGTAATGAAATAAAAAGCAGCAATAAGAAAATTTGGATTCTTTTCATGTGATCTATTGTCTCTGCAAATAGGTTATTTTTAATTTTGGTCTTAAGAGTTTGTTAGGATCGGCGCTTCCGTAAAGTGCAATTCGCGCCGGAGAAAAATATTCGTTGTTAAGCTCGATCATAATTCCTTGGTTATCGGTTCCGCTCTGCCATTTCTGGATTATCCATGATACGTCTCCGCTGTACACATTTCCGCTTCTGGTAAGAAGGGTTGTAACGGACGAGTCTTTGGTCATCTTTTTGGTTGTGCTATCCGCCAGCATAAAAACGAACAAGGAATCAGTAGGTGGAGTGCCGTCGGTAGTATTAATCGAATCACGTTGGAGTTCTAATGTAGCCTTGTTCACAACAATATTCTTGGGTAGTGAAGTGATATCAAAAAACAATGAGCTTCGTATCGCCAAGCTTCCTTCCAGTACCATATCGGTAGTATTGGTCGGGACATTTCCGGTAAGCACGTGAACATCCATGAAAGGTGACACGTTAACGGTATCAACAAACGACGGAGATTTTTTCAGAATAAAATGCAAAAAAGGAATTGCTTTGTTGACATTTGGAATGTATGCCTCGAAACCAAGAAATCTTTGGCATGAAGAAGTCGGTTTCAGAATTAGTCCGTAATTTTTGGGCGCCGTAGTACTATCCACTTTCCACTTCAGCCATTCTTGCACAACGTTGGGTTGAAGATTGAACTTAACCAAAGTATCGGTCACCGAAAGTGAACTAAGAACATTTGTGTTGTCGTAATTAAGATTTTTTAAACTGTCTTTATCGAATCCTATAACGTTCCAAGTGCTTCTAACTTGATATGCAGCGATATCAAAATTCAGATTCGTGTTACCAAGCTTGTAAGTAGGCTTCATCGTCATCCAAGCCGATGTAACGGAAAGTTGGTTCGACTTAATGTAGTTAAGAAGTGAATCGGCTAAATAAATATCGAAACGGTAAAGCAGATCGGATTCCGCATAATTATTTTTTCCTAGAATAACCTTGCTAGAGGTGCCTAATTTCAAATCATAAGGATAAAACGAAGTTTTCTGAGGAGTGTTTAACTGATAAGTATCATACTGCTTAAAATTAACTTGGTCCTGTGCCGGAATCAGTTTTGATCCAACGGAAGTCGGATCTTGATTACAAGAAACAAATAAAACAGCGGCAAGTAACGATAAAGATGAGAAGCGCAAGAACTTGATCAATTAATTTCCTCCGGATAAATCTTTGATAATAAAATCGCACGCGTCTTTGAAATTAGCGGCTACAAAATTGGGTTTTTTCCCAAGATTATGCAAGGTAGAAATTTCATTGTCGAATGAAGGTCCGTGCAAAAGAATACTTTTTACGCCGGCATTCAAACCGCATTCAACGTCGCTGGCTTTGTCGCCAATCATGTAGGATCCCGATAAACTTATTTTATGTTCCTCTGCAGCTTGAACAATCATAAACGGAGAAGGTTTCCTGCAAATAGTTTTCTCCGGCGGATCAATATCAGGATGGAACGGACAGTAATAGAAAGCATCTATGGATGCCCCCTCCGATGATAGCAGTTCGTTGATCTTTGCATTGACGTTCACAACGTCCGCATGAGCCATTAATCCTTTTGAAATACCTGCCTGGTTAGAAACAACAATAATTTTGAAACCGTACTGCTCTTTTAATTTTCTGATTCCTTCGGAAACACCGAACAGAATTACTACTTGTGCGGGGTCTTTTATGTAACCGGGATCGTGGTTTATAGTTCCGTCACGATCCAAAAACAAAGCGCGTGTTGTCATCAACTAATCGGTGAGCTTTTTATAAAGATCGACATATTTCTTGGATGAGTTAAGCCAAGAGAAGTTTTCTTTCATTCCATTGCGCATAATGATCTGCCAAGTTTCTGGATTATGCGAATACAGTTTAACAGCATTCTTTACTTCCGACATCATTTCTGTTGCGGAGTATTTGTTGAAAACAAATCCGTTTCCATTTTTCGATTTCGGGTTGAACGGTTTTACCGTATCGGCAAGTCCGCCCGTGTGACGTACAATCGGGACTGTGCCGTACATCAAACTGTACATCTGGTTAAGACCGCACGGTTCAAACTTCGACGGCATTAAAAACATATCCGAGCCGGCTTCAATTAGATGAGCAAGAGATTCATCAAAACCGATATAACAGAAAAATTTATCGTGATACTTGGAAGCCGCAGTCTTAAAAAACTTGTGGTATTTCTTATCGCCCGTTCCCAAAAGAATGAAACGGATATTTAGCTTCATCAGTTGGGCAAAAGCTTTTTCTATAAGGTCCAATCCTTTGTTATCGTACAACCGGGTAATCATGCTGATGACAGGTACATTTTCATCGTAAGTAAAATTGAAATTATCTGCCAGCGCTTGTTTGTTTTCTTTTTTCAGCTCAAGAGTCTTGGAAGAATACTTTTGCGCTATCTTAGTATCAACTTCGGGATGCCAGAGAGTTTCATCAATTCCATTTATGATTCCGTACAAATCCTTCTTTCTCTTCTTCAAAACATCTTCCAACCCCATTCCTAATTCTTTGTTCTGGTAAATTTCTTTGGCGTAGGTTTCGCTCACGGTTGTAATCATGTCGGAAAAAAGAAGTCCGCTCTTAAGAAAGTTAACTTTTCCTTTGTGAAGAATTCCCTTCTCGCTATCTAATTCTTTTGGCAAACTAGTTTTTGCAAATGTAGTTCTCGGGAATATCCCTTGAAAACCTAAGTTGTGAATCGTAAAAATTGTTTTGATTGAATTATATGTCGGATCATTTTTGTATGTGGATTTCAGGTAAGCCGGTATCAATCCTGTCTGCCAATCGTTGCAGTGAATTATATCCGGCGTCCATCCCAGTTTGTTTATTAATTCGAACACCGCTAGCGAAAGCAAAATGAAACGTTCATCGTTATCCGGATAGTCTTCGTTCGTAAGAGGATCGGAATATAAGCTGTGTCTGCTGCCGTAAAATTCCGGGTTATCAAGAAAATAAATCTGAACTCTGGTTTTTGGACCGATCAAGAATGAAGACCGGAGCGAGAATACGACTTCCTTTTCTCCAATATTAAATTTCAGATCTTTGAGCCGAACAACCTCGTGAATTTTGAATTTTCTTTCATCAATAGCGCCGTACTTCGGGACGATAATCCTAACAAAATGCCCCATTTCTTGCAATCTTTGGGGTAATGCGGAGGAAACGTCTGCTAAACCGCCGGTCTTTATGAATGGAACTACTTCTGAGGTTGCGAAGAGGATTTTAAGCTTTTTACCTGAAGACATAATTGCCAATCCCTCGAATTTTAACATGTAAACTTACGAAAATGTTGACGTCTATACAAAAATCTTCGCAAATTGCGGTCAACTTTTTTACTTTGTTCATTCAGAAGGGATTCAGAGCCGAACTGCTCAAATCATGAGAAAACTATTCAAAAATCCATCTCAAATTATCACCGTAAATACTTCCGGCAAGAATGTTAAACGTGGTAAATCGTTAACCGATATCGGTTTGTTAACAGGCCACTCAATTCTGGTTGAAGATGATCTAATACTGGACATTCTGCCCAACTCGTCTGTTTCTAAATTAAAAATTGATCAGACAATTGATCTCAAGAACCTAGTTGTTCTGCCTGGTTTAGTGGAATGCCATACTCACGCTGCTTTTGCCGGTTCGCGTGCAAATGAATTTCTAATGCGGCTCAAAGGCGCGTCGTACGAAGAAATTGCAAAAGCCGGCGGCGGTATCACTGCTACAATGAAAGCCGTAAGAAATTCTTCGTTTGATGAACTTGTAAAACTTTTGAAACCGAGAATCGACAATTTTATTTCGCAAGGCATTACAACTTTAGAGATTAAAAGCGGCTACGGTTTAAGTTTCTATGACGAAATAAAACTTCTGCAAGTAATAAATCATTTCAAAAAAAATTCACAGATTGAAATTGTGCCGACCTTCCTGGGCGCGCATACTTATCCGCCGGAATACAAGAACGATCATAAACTTTATCTCGAATTGATTATTGATGAACTTCTTCCCTACGTAATCAAAAACAAACTTGCGGAAGCAGTTGACGCATTTTGCGAGAAGACCGCGTTCTCTGCCGATGAAGTCGATAAAATTTTCACGAAAGCAAAAAAACTTGGTTACAAACTCCGTCTTCACACCGAGCAGTTTAACAGAGTCGGCGGATTGCGAACGGCGCTTAAACATAAAGCCGATTCGGTTGATCATCTCGAAGTAATTTCAGAAGAAGAGATTCCGGCTATAGCGAAAAGTGAAACGGTTGCAGTTCTTCTTCCCGGTGTTTCATTTTTTCTTGATCATGATTACGCTCCGGCAAGAAAACTGATCGAGAACAATGCCATAGTTGCACTCTCAACGGATTTCAATCCCGGTTCATCTAATATTCCTAATTTACATCTGATTATGCAGCTCGCAACGCTGAAGATGAAAATGACGATTGAAGAAATTATTCCGGCTGTCACAATAAATGCCGCAAAGGCATTGGGGCTGAATGGAAAAACTGGAAGTATTGAAATCGGCAAGCAGGCAGACTTTGCAGTTTATGATACAACCGATTACGCAGAAATCATTTACAACATCGGCAACAGTCTTAATAAATACACAATCAAGAAAGGTGAAATAGTTTTCCAACGAACGGAGAGTTTATGAAAATTATTGAGTGCGTTCCAAATTTCAGTGAAGGAAGAAATCAAGAAACGTTTGAAGCAATTAAAGAATCGGTTGCCAAAGTTGAAAATGCAAAATTGTTGAGCTTAGAACCCGATGCGGATTACAACCGTGTTGTAGTTACCTTAGCCGGAGATGAAGAAGGAATACTTAACGCAACTTTAAGCGCGTGTCGTGAGGCAGCGCAAAACATAGATATGCGAAGACATAAAGGCGAGCATCCGCGTCTTGGTGCTATTGATGTTGTTCCTTTCGTTCCCGTTGCAAATGTTACGACAGAAGAATGCGTGAAGATATCTGAAAAATTTGCCGAATTGATTTCCAAAGAGTTAAAGGTTCCCGTTTACCTTTACGAAAGCGCAGCACGGAAAGCAGACAGAAAAAGTTTATCGAGTATTCGGCAAGGCGAATACGAAGGACTTGAAGCCAAGTTGAGCGATCCAAACTGGGCACCGGATTACGGCGAGGCAGTTTTCAATCCTAAACTTGGAGCGATTGTAACCGGTTCCCGTTTCTTCTTGATCGCTTACAATGTGAACATTAAATCGAATGATGTAAAATATTCGAAAGAGATTGGAGAAATTTTACGCGAAAGCGGTTACGCAAAGCGCGATGAGAAAGGCAACGTAATCAAAGTTGACGGCAAGACAGTTAAGGTTCCCGGCAGATTGAAAGAAGTTAAAGGCATGGGTGTCGCTCTCGAAAAATATAACATCACTCAAGTTTCGATGAACCTGACAAACTACAACGTAACACCGATGCACGTTGCGTTTGAAGAAGTGAAGAAAGAAGCCGCGCGGCTTGGCGTTGAAATCAACGGAAGTGAAATTGTCGGATTGGTTCCGCTTGAATCGATGCTGCAAGCCGGAAGATTTTATTCGGATGGAAAAGAAACCGACGAGAAGAAATTAGTTGGTCTCGCAATCGAAAAGTTGGGATTGAGCGCGCTTCACCCGTTCAAACCGGAAGAAAAAATAATTGAGTACATGATTTAATTCTGAGGAGCGAGCGACAAAGAATTACAGAAAAGGAGAAAAAATGAATTTATCAAAAACTTTACAAGAATATTTAACCGAATTGTCTTCCAACTCACCTACTCCCGGCGGAGGAAATGTTGCGGCGTTATGCGGAGCTCTATCGGCAAGTCTTGGAACGATGGTTTGCAATCTTACGATTGGGAAAAAGAAATATGCAAACGTTGAAAACGAAATGATCAGCGTTAAACAAAAATTGGAATCATATCAAAAGACATTTGTCGAACTTGGCGCTAAGGACAACGCCGCATTTGAAAAAGTTATGGAAGCTTTCAAACTACCGAAAGAAACCGATGCAGAAAAAGAAAGCCGCTCGAAAAAAATTGAAGAAGCAACTATTGGCGCCGCAGACATTCCTGCTCAAGTAATGAAGACATGTGCAGATATTCTTCCGTTGTTGAAAATTATAATCGATAAAGGAAACAGAAATTCGTTATCGGATGCCGGTGTAGCAGCGTCATTAATCGGCACCGCAGCAAAATCAGCTTACTTGAATGTGATCATTAACTGTTCATCTCTCAGCAACCAAACGATTGCGCAAGAGATAAAGAAACGGGCTGATGTTTCGATAGAAGAGATTTCAAGATCGAGCGACTTTCTTGTTGAACAAGTTGTTAAGGCGATACAACCAGCATGAGGAATATATATGAAAAGTTACAGAGTGACAAAGTTATAGAGTTACAAAGTAACGTCACGCGGAAAATCTTTGTCACTCAGTTACTCTGTCACTTTGTTCCTTGGCTATTCATCTTATTCATAATAACTCACACCGAAGTAAACGCCCAAAAAGTTTTGCTTGGAATCGACCTTCTTCAAAAAAATAATTTCACTTTGCTCGACGGCAAGAACGTCGGATTGATTACAAATCATACCGGCGTAAATTCCAAACTAGTTTCAACTGTTAATCTTTTTAAGCAAGCAAAAAACTTTAAACTCGTTGCGGTCTTTTCACCTGAACACGGGTTGAAAGGAGTCGTGAGTTCAGGAACATCCTACGCAAGTCATACCGATTCACTTACTGGAATAAATTATTTTTCACTCTACGGCAAGACTAGAAAGCCAACAAAAGAAATGCTACGCGGTATCGATGTGCTGGTTTACGACATTCAAGATATCGGCGTAAGGTCTTACACGTACATTTCTACTCTTGGTCTCGCAATGGAATCCGCTGCAGAAAATAAAATTCCATTCATCGTTTTGGATCGACCGAATCCGCTTGGCGGCAGACGCATAGAAGGCAATATTGTTGAAGATGATTTCATTTCATTTGTCAGTCCTTACAAGATTCCATACGTGTACGGTTTAACATGCGGTGAGCTGGCAACGATCATCAACTCGCGAAGTGCAATCGGAAACAAAACCAAATGCAAACTTCAAGTAGTTAAAATGGAAGGTTGGAAACGCGACATGCTTTTCAGCGATACCGGATTGATTTGGGTGCCGACTTCTCCGAATGTTCCGTACCAAGAAACTCCGTTTTATCTTGTCGGAAGCGGAGTGCTCGGCGAGCTTGTCGTATTTGGAATTGGAATCACCTACACACTTCCCTTTCAAACTTTTGCTGCCGAGTGGATTAACGCCGACACGCTTGCGGCAAATATGAACGCGCTGAATCTTCCAGGAGTTTTGTTCCGACCAATTTCTTACAAAGTTTTGTACGGCGACTGGCAAGATAAAATTCTGAACGGCGTGCAAATTCACATTACCGATTTTAGAAAAGTGAATTTGTTAACGCTTCAATTTTATTTCTTACAAGTGTATCATCAGCTTTATCCGGACATGAATCCCTTTACAATGGCAACGACAAACAGAATGAAAATGTTTGATCTCGTGATGGGAACCGATAAGGTTAGAAAGAAATTTTTAAAACGGTTCCGTGTTGATGATATTGAAAAGTTTTTGAATAAAGATATCGGTTGGTTCAGAAAGCTTTCGAAGAGATTTTATTTGTATAATTAGTCGTGATCATTTTTCAAATGAAATATTCACATCGCCAACAGGCCAGCGGGCGCGGAGATTGAGTGTGTCGGGATAGAATTTAAATTCTTCGGAATATGTGAATGGCTTAACAGTACCGAAATCATATTTCTTGTTATTGTTCCGATCGACAAAGCCCCATAACAAATATTTGCCCGGTACAACTTTTTTAAAATCGAAAGTTCGCTTTGTGCCAAGTTCACTTGTGTAAGATAATTTTTTCTGTGCGGCATTCTGCAGAACCACAATTGTATTCAGCGAATCGCCAAGTTCCGAGACCGTGCCGGAAGCGCCGCTGAAATCGAGTTCGTTTGACGTTGTAAACTTGCTCTGGAAAACCGAATCAACCTTATTACCGTTTACATCGTAATATTTTTTCAGATCGACTTTCAATGTGTACTCGGCGCTTTGTTTCAATTTCGATTCAACGGAAACTACAAACGATGCGTCGTCATTCTTTTTCAGAATAAACGGATAATTGTTCCCCTTGGCATCCGTGACTGACGTTTTTTCTTTTATCAGCGACGAATCAATTCCGTTCGAGAAAGCCAGATTTATTTCCGGTTTTTCAAAATCAACTTTTCCTTCCGGCAGATCGCCATAAACTCTTCCCATTTTCAACGGAACCGTATCGCGTTCAGTTTTTAGCAGAAACGGAATCCGTTCGCTTTTATTCAAGTTGCCGCGCGTATCTTCAAAATTTCCGGCAGTCAACACCCATTCGCCCCTAGTATCCATTGAATCGGCAAACACCAGATAAAACTGATTCGGTTTTGAATCGCCTTTGAAAAAATATTTCGGAAAAACTTTTTTCTGATTGAGTGTATCAAGTGCGAAGAAGTTTTTTGTTGAAAGTTTTGTGCTGTCAACCGATTCAGTAAACTCTACTGCCAGACGGTGTTTGTCCTTCATAAACACGTTTGAAATTTTCGGAGGGACTGTGTCCTCCAGCGTCAAAAAGAAATCCACGTTGTTAATCTCATTTTCCTTTTCGCTCAACTCAACTTTCTTGAACTGCACGCCTACTTCATCACTATTCTTTTGATAAAGCAAATCTTTAATCCTATCCCGAATGGCAAAGACCTCGTACTCGCCTTCACCGAGTCCAACTAAAGTGTACTTGCCGTTTTTACCAACTTGGGAAATGTAATCCGGTTTTTGTTTTGTTGGATCAATCTCACCTTCATTTTTCCGGTAAGCGAAAATCATAACACCGGTTGGACTATTGTCATAAACTTTGCCGTCAATCTTACCTTTATCAATTTTGTTCCCTGTGGAAAACGCAAATGTAAACGGCTCCGCCATTCTGTTTCCGTTGTTGATATCTCTCGCATCTGTGCCAACTGAAATGGTGTAAGTTGTGTTCTTCTTTAAGGAATCTTTGAAATAAACCGTGAGCGTCTTGCCGCTCCAGTCGTATCCAAATCCTTTTTGAACAGAAGGAGAAACAAAAATTGCGTTCTGTACAGATCGCTTTTCAACATATTCGCTAAACGTTATTTCAAAATAATTTTCTTTGTACTGCGTTGTGCCGTCCGATGGATTCACTTCAATAATTTTTGGCGGGATTGTATCAATCTCTCCCCCCCCTGGCGGCAATTGATTTGCGCACTTCACAAAAAGGAAAGAAAAAATAATTGTGATGCCGGTTAAAATTAATTTTGACTTCTTCGCCATGCTCTGTAATGACTCACGTTAGTGTTATGTTCGTCAAGCGTCTTTGCAAAGATATGATTGCCGTTTCCATTTGCAACAAAATATAAAAAATTGTTTTTCTCCGGATACAGTGCAGCCATAATTGCGTCTTTGCCCGGGTTGTTAATCGGTCCCGGCGGAAGTCCGGGATACAAATACGTGTTGTATTTAGATTTGATCTGCAAATCTTTAAGCACAACTTTGCTGCGGTGTTTGTCTCTTATCAAATATTGAATTGTGGGATCGGCTTGAAGAGGCATTCCCTTTTTCAAACGATTCACATAGACGCCGGCAATTGTTTTGAATTCTGGTACGTAGTTGGATTCGCCGTCAACAATCGAAGCAAGTGTGAGTATCTGATGCTTCGTCATTCCAAGTTTATCCATTTGTTTCTGAACTGCCGGAGTAAAAAGTTTGTCCATGTGAATTTTTAATCTTCGCAACACTTCTTCTGCCGTTGCATCGGAATAGAAATAGTACGTTTCCGGTAGAAGATAACCCTCGAGATTATCAACGTTCAATCCTAGTGATACAATGAACGATCTGCTCTTGCTCAACTCCATCACTTTTGATGAATCAATATTGAGATCGCGTTTCAGAATTTGTGCAACTTCGATTTGCGAACTTCCTTCAGGAATTGTTACTTTGACCTCCAGCATCGTTGTACCGCTGATAAGCAGATTGACCAACTTAACGTAGCTCAGTCCGTTTGGAATTTTATATCTGCCGGCTTTTATTTTCTTTTCAGCCCCGAACAGGTAAGAAATAATTTTCATGTTGGTTCGATTTGGAATCACCTCGTGTACATACAGCGAATCAATCACAGTTGAAAGCGTTGCGCCGTGCGGAATGTCTATTACGACCGGTTCAGGTTGCTTATAATAGTTCGGTGTGAAGAAAATAAAAATTAAGAAACCAAGAGCAAATACAAAGAATGAGAGAACCAGAAAGAATTCCGACTTGCTTAGTAAGTGTATTTTATTTTTTCCGTTTGCCAATCTTCCCTCGTTTCAGACGCTTAAATATAGAATTTTTAATAATGCTAAACTGATTAACCACCGGGAAATTTGCTGCTGATTTATTTGATGAATGAATAGTCGCTTAAACTCGGATAAGCATTGAAACCATATTCGTATTTAATTCCGGCTTGATGAAGCTTGAGACCGCGGTAAGCGATCATTGCACCGTTATCGCCGCAATATTCCAACGAAGGAATTACCAATTTCTTTTTGTAGCGGTTCGATAGTTTTTGAAATTCGTCCCGCAGCATTTGATTTGCCGCTACGCCGCCTACAAGCGAGATCGAATTGACTTTGAAGTTCTGCAAAGCTTTTTCTGTTTTATCGATCAAAGCTTTTACAGCGGAATACTGGAAAGCTGCTGCAATTAACGGAAGATCATTCGCCGGAATTTTAGATGCGTCTCCATATTCTTTTTGAATAAAACGTAACACGGAAGTTTTCAAACCGCTGAATGAGAAATCAAATTCATTTTTGCATTGCGCAACGGGAAAGTTTGCGAAATCAGTGCGTTGATTTAATGATGCATGTTGAATCTGAGGTCCACCTGGGTAACCAAATCCCAACAGTTTGGAAATTTTATCGAATGCTTCGCCGGCTGCGTCATCAATTGTTGAACCGAGCTTTAAAATTTCCGTATCACTCTTAACCAAGAGCAGCAAAGTGTGTCCGCCGGAAACAACAAGACACAAATACGGAAATTTAGGTTTGTCTTTCATCAGAAATCCGGAGAAAATGTGTCCTTCGATGTGGTTGACGGCAACAAAAGGTTTCTTGAGCGAGAATGATAATCCTTTCGCAAATGTGAGTCCAACTAACAATGCGCCGATTAAACCGGGACCAGCAGTGGCGGCAACTAATTCAATTTGATTGAGCGAAATTTTTGAATCTTGAAGCGCTTTCTTAACCAGAGGCAAAATAATTTGCAGATGCGCGCGACTCGATAGCTCCGGCACAACACCGCCAAAGACATTATGAATATCCTGGGATGATACAAGATTGTACAGAAGATTTCCGTCGGACAGAATTGCTACGGAAGTTTCGTCGCAAGAACTTTCTATGCCTAGAACATTCATCAGTTCAACGAAAAAATACTTTTAGTGATATACCATGCAACTTGCGGATTTTCCTGAAGCCGGCGGATCGAATACTTATACCAATGTTCTCCGAACGGGACATAAATTCTTACCTTATAACCATCAGCATTAATCTTATCGCGCAAATCTTCTTTAACACCGTAGAGCATCTGGAATTCAAATTTATTTTTCGGAATGTTCAACCGTTTGATCAATTCATAAGCGCCGTCAACTAAATAATTATCGTGAGTAGCAATGCCGACGTAATTTCCATTCTTGAGCATTGTTTCCAGAAGCTTCAGATAATTATCTCTAATCTGCTGCCGCTCCTTGAAAGCAATTTCTTCCGGTTCAACATAAATTCCTTTGCACAAACGGTAATGAGTTCCGAGATCGTTCTGCCTCTTTACGTCATCATAAGTTCTCTTTAGATACGCTTGAACGACCACTCCAACATTGGAGTATTTCTCTTTCAGTTTGTTATGAAGTTCAAATGTGAGCGTTGTGGTCGGAGAATTTTCCATATCGATCCGGACAAAGTTGTTGTAGCTTTTTGCTCTTTCCAAAATTTCAGAAACTTGATCGTAGCAAAATTTTGAATCCATCATCAAGCCAACCTGCGTTGGTTTAAGCGATAAGTTTGCATCAAGTTTGTTTTGATTGATTGCATCAAGGACTGCCAAACATTCCTTTTTCGCTTCCTCTGATTCCCGTTTGGATGTAACAGCTTCACCGAGAACGTCAATTGTCGTAGCTATGCCTTTGGCATTCAATTCTTTGGTAACTCTGACCGCATCTTCTAATTTTTCTCCTGCTATGTATCTTTTTGCAAATACATGAACAACCGGTTTGGGCAGGACTTTTACAAAATTCACAATTGCATGATTAAGAGTTTTCAAGTTCACACCTAGATTTGAAAAATGTTGATCAAAAATTAGCCCAAGACATGTTAGAAATCAAGGAAGGATATTTTTGTCGGTATAAACTTATTCTATTTGAATAACGATTGAATTACAGTTAGGATAAAGTTGCACTTCGATTCAAAGTCGGCGACAGTGCCGTTATTTTCGATGATGAAGTCGGCGAGCTTTTTCTTTTTTTCATCTGGCATCTGGTTAGCAATGATCGATTTCACCTTTTGCTCTGTAACGCAGTCGCGTGTTAGAACACGATTAACGCGCAAGTTTTCATCGGCACAAATTAAAATCACGTGATCAAATTCGTCGCGGATAGCAGCTTCAAAAACTAGAGCGGATTCAACAAACACAATATTGTGATTCTTGAAGTAACTCCTGGTAAGTTCTTTTATTTTCTTAATTGTAACCGGGTGAACGATCGAGTTGATCTTCTTAACATTCGTTGCATTGCTAAAAACCTTTTTGCTCAAATATTCTATGTTGAGATTTCCGTTCACAAACGATTCGTTACCAAATTCTTTTATAATACTTTTTCGAATGGAAGGATCAGTCTTCATCAATTCTTTTGCAAGAATGTCTGCGCGAATCAGCGGAAAACCTCTATGCTCAAAAAAATCGCTCGCAAGTGATTTACCGGATCCGATTCCCCCGGTAATTGCAATGCTTATATTCTTTTTCATACTGATAAAAATAAAAAACCCGAATTTGCCGGATAGCACAACTCAACATTCGGGTTTTTCAGTTTAAGTTTTATTTTGCGTAAGCAATTTTCCGGACTTCTCTGATAACCGTTACTTTAATTTGTCCGGGATATTCCATTTCTTCTTGAATCTTTTGAGCGATATCGTACGCCAAACGATCGGAAAAATTATCATCAACTTTATCCGGTTCAACCACAACGCGAACTTCGCGTCCGGCTTGAATAGCATAAGTTTTAGCAACACCTTCAAAAGACTTGGCTAATGTTTCAAGATTTTCCAATCTCTTAACGTAGCTTTCGAGCGGTTCCCTACGTGCACCGGGTCTGGCACCGCTTATTGCGTCTGCCGCCTGAACCAATGCAGCTATCGGATGTTCCATTTCAATATCTTCATGGTGGCTTCCGACTGCATTGACAACAATCGCATGTTCGTTGTACTTTTTGGTTAAGTCGTAACCAAGCAGTGCGTGAGGACCTTCAACACTTTTGTCAATAGTTTTACCGACATCGTGGAGCAATCCGGCGCGTCTTGCTAAGTTAGTATCGAATCCAAGTTCTGCCGCCATGATACCGGTTAAGAAAGCAACTTCAATACTGTGTTGAAGTAAATTCTGTCCATAGCTCGAACGGTATTTCATCTTGCCGATGTGTTTAATTAATTCCGGATGAACTCCGTGTAAACCCAACTGAATTAATGTGTTCTCACCTTCCCGCTGAATTTCTTCATCCAGTTCCTGTTCTACCTTTGCAACAATTTCTTCGATGCGTGCCGGATGAATTCTGCCGTCTGCAATTAATCTTTCCAAAGCAATTCTTGCTACTTCTCTTCTAAACTGATCGAATGCCGAAAGGATCACAGCTTCCGGCGTATCATCAACTATTACATCAACACCTGTCGCTGCTTCGAACGCGCGGATGTTTCTGCCTTCACGCCCAATGATTCTTCCTTTCATTTCGTCGTTCTGAATTTGGACTACGGAAACAGTCGATTCCACTGAATGATCTACTGCAGTCCTTTGAATAGCTTGAACAACTATTCTCTGAGCTTCCTTCTTAGCATCAACTTTCGCTTGATCACGGATTTCTTTAATTGCCTGAGAAGCATCGGTCTTTGCCTTGTTGATCATGTTCTCCATCAACATTTTCTTTGCTTCGTCTGACGTAAGCCCGGCTGTTTTTTCTAATCGAACATTCTGCTCGACAATCAGTCTGTCTAGTTCAGCCTGCTTCCTCTCAGCATCCTCTTTTTGCTTGGCAATAACTTTTTCAGAATCCTTAATCGACTTTTCTTTCTGCGTAACTAATTCATGTTTCTTTTCAAGATTCTCTTCACGTGATTCAAGCTGTTTTTCGTGGTTAACAAGTTTTTGACGTTTCTGATTTAACTCGTTATCAAACTCTTGTTTCTTCTTAAGCCACTCATCTTTCACTTCAAGAAGTTTCTCACGTTTAATATGCTTTGATTCTTTCTCAGCTTCCTCCAACACCTTGCTTGCCTGTTCCTTAGCATTCGCAAGGCTGTTCTTACCCATTTTTGAATTTATTATCCATCCTAGAAAGAATGAAAGAGAAACTGACGCTACAACAACTATCAAGACAATTACCAAATCAATCTGCATTTGCCCTCCTTAAAAGTATAATCAAAACCCGCTGCTGCCGGCCTTTATAGGAAAAGAACTGTCCTATAAATAATGTGGGAAACCGCCCAACGCTTTTTACTTCCACTGTCACGACCATGTCGCGTTCCCGACGAACCTGTCTGCCGACAGGCAAGATCGGGTGAGGCCTGTAATACACGTTGTGAGTCGATAACCCTATTTAGTACAATTTGTTAGTTCTTTTATAGAAACCGGCAGAGCGGAAAATTAAGATGGGGTTGACATAAACTTAGATTCGTTTAAAAGAAGCTTTATTTTTTTGATTTTATCGGTGGCTTGTATGCTGAATTCACGAAATTTATTTTTTTCAACAAATAAATCGTATGCAATATTTAATGCTGCAATTATCGCAATGGTATCTTTCGGTTGATCCGGTAATTCATCTCTGGTTTCTTCCATAATAGTATTAACATATTCAGCCAACTCAGCAGCAATATCCTGGTTATCCACTAAGAGTGAGTATTCTTTATCAAATATTTTAACTTTCAGCTTCTTTTTTTCGTTCATTTTATGTTTAGTCCATCAATTCAAATTAAATTAAGAACGTAAATGATAGTCTAACTTTGCTATCAAATCGTTAATCTTGCTCTTTAGAGCTTCTTTTTCCTCCACGTTTAATGTTTCGTTTCCGTATAAGTTTTCCTGGTTAAATAACGACTTACTAACTTTCGATTCGATTTCATTAATTTTTTTCTTTAGTGAATCGTTTTCCCTTTCAAGTAATGTGATACGATTGCTAAGAGCCTGATTGGCTTCTAGAAGTTCTCCGCCTCTTTGAATGAAATAATAAATTTGTTTCTCAAGAGCATTGAGCTCGTCGAGGAACATATCATATTTCGAACCTTCTGCCAATCAGCTTCCTCTTAATTTACCATTAAGTTTTTGTTCTACCGCTTTGATTGCATTTCTAAATTCTTTATCAACTTCTTCTTCGGTAAGGGTGCGATTCTCGTGATAGTATTCAAGTTGAAACGCAAGACTCTTTTTTCCCTTACCTAAGCTTTCACTTTGAAAGATATCAAATAACTTTATATTATGCAACAAGTTAGAACTAACACTTTTTATGACTTCAATAATCGAGTGTGAGTCGATTGAAATATCTAAGACAAAAGCAAAGTCCCGATAAACCTTAGGATACTTAAGCAGATCATGAAATGTTCGCTCAGGTACAGCAATTTGCTTCAAAGTGGCTAAATCCATTTCGAAAACAAATACTTCCTGGTCCACATCAAACAACATGCATGCTTCTTTTTTGACTTTGCCACCATATCCAAGAACTTGGTTTCCGATCAAGAAATTAAAAATCGTTTCTAAATGAGAATCATCTGCAGTTGGGTAACTAACAGTAAATGCGCTATTACACATCAGTTTATTTAGGAAAGATTCAACAAATCCTTTAAGATCATATACATCGAATACTCTATCCTGAGCAAACCAATCGGTTCTTAACTCGTTGCCAGTAAGACAAACTAACAAACATTCAGACTCACGGAAATCGTCAAAACTGGAAATGTTTTTCTCAGTGATTTTTTCGAACACTTTCCCGATTTCGAATAACTTCAAATCATGCTCATTCACTTTAAGATTATTCGAAATTGTTGTCAGCATTCCAGGCAATAAAGACGGACGTAAATGAGACAGTTCACTGCTCTGGGGATTCAGAACGTTAATTGGTTTGCCAAATTTTTCGGCGATACTTTCACTCAGAAAGGAATTCGTAATTATCTCATAGAATCCAAGTGAGTTAAGCATATTTCTAACATTTCCGTCGAAAGCGGAATGATCAACTTTTTGTTCGAGTGTGACACCCATTTTATTTATTTCAGGGATCTTATTGTATCCGTAAATTCTTGCTACCTCTTCAATTAAATCTATTTCTCGTTCAATGTCGTGGCGGCTTGGAGGAATAACAACGTCTATAAAATCCTTCCCTTTGTAACCTATATCAAATCGTGGCAAAAGTTTTTCTTGTATTGTCTTTTGGCTATCATCACCCAAGATTTCAAAACCTAAACGAATCAGAATACGCTTGACTTCTTTCGCACTGATATCGTATCCAAGAATTTTATTAATTCTTGAAAAACGAAGCGATGTTTTCTTCTTATCAACTGGATTCGGATAAGCATCAATTTCACCTGAAGCTATTTCTCCTCCAGCGGTTTCTTGTATCAATTGAGAGGCACGACGAGCCGCCCATTTTGTAATTCCCAGATCTGTTCCTCTTTCAAACCGAAATGATGCATCAGTTGAAAGACCAAGATGTTTTGCAGTTCTTCTTATAGACGATGGATTGAAGAATGCACTTTCTATCAAAATATTTTTTGTTGAAGACATTACTTCGGAATTTTCACCACCCATTACGCCGGCAATAGCTACGGGTTTAGCGCCGTCACAAATCATTAGATCTTTTTGATCTAATTCTCTTTCCTTAGAATCGAGCGTTGTAAATTTTTTGTCGTTCCCTGCCTGACGAACAACTATTTTCTTCCCATTGAGATTATCCAGATCAAACGCATGCAGAGGTTGGCCAACTTCGTATAGCACAAAATTGGTAACGTCAACAACATTATTGATTGGGCGCAGCCCGATGCTTTTCAATCTTTTCTTCAACCAGTCCGGCGATTCTTTTATTTCGACATTTGAAACAACTTTGCCTACATACCTTGGACAATTAATCGCGTCAATTATTTCAACTGTTGCTAGCTCTTCGGATTTCTTCTTCGATTCAGAGAATTCAACTTTAGGAAGTTTTATATCGCGATCAAAAAGTGCAGAGAGATCGCGCGCTACACCGATATGACTCAAAGCATCTGCACGGTTAGGAGTTATTGCTACCTCAAGAATTACATCATTCATTTCCAAAGCATCGCTAATCGGCATGCCTTCTTTCAAACTGGGATTCAAGACAATGATTCCCTCGTGATTTTCGCTGATGCCGAGCTCACGCTCCGAGCAAATCATACCAAAAGAAACTTCGCCACGAATCTTTGCTTTCTCAAGTTTCATTTCTCCGTTAGGAATGACTGCACCAACCTTTGCAAATGCAACCTTCTGCCCCGCTGCAACATTAGGCGCACCGCACACAACATTGTAATCTTGAGTACCATCGCTTACCGTGCATACCGAAAGTTTATCTGCATTCGGATGTTTCTTAGCTTCCTTAACAAAACCGACAACAATTTTTTCAAACTGTTTCGCTTGATCAAGAACCTCCTCAACTTCTAACCCGGCATAAGTAAGCTTATCAACTATTTCGGAAACAGAAATGTCTTTGAGATCGATGTAATCATTTAACCAATTAAGAGAAATTTTCAATTCATCACCTTTTAACTTATCAGAATTGCGTCAAGAAACGCTTATCGTTATCAAACAAAATTCGAATATCATCAATGCCATATTTTCGCATAGCGGTTCTTTCAATTCCCATACCGAATGCATACCCAACATATTTTTCGGAATCGATACCAACATTTGTTAGAACGTTCGGATCAACCATTCCGCATCCAAGTATTTCAAGCCATCTTCCTTCTTTTCCTTTCGGCTGCCACCAAACATCCATTTCGGCGCTCGGCTCTGTGAACGGGAAAAAGCTCGCACGAAATCTGTACGGTACATCTTTACCGTAAAATTGTTTTACGAACGCAACGAGCGTTCCCTTCAACTCTGCAAAAGTAATGTCTGTATCAACGACTAATCCTTCCACTTGATGGAACAGACAATAACTTTTCGCGCTGATCGCTTCATTACGAAAAACTTTACCCGGCATCAAAGCGCGTATAGGCGGTTTCTTTTGTTCCATTAATCTAATTTGAACCGGAGAAGTATGCGTCCGCAATAAAAAGTCTTCCGAGACAAAAAAAGTGTCTTGCATATCACGCGCAGGATGATCCGCCGGAAAATTTAACGCGCCGAAGTTGTAGTAATCGGATTCAAGTTCGGGACCTTCATAAACAGAAAAACCCCAACCTTTGAAAATTTCTTTTATCTCATCCAGTGTTTGAATCAGAATATGTTTGCTGCCGATTTCTCTTGTGCGACCGGGCAGTGAAAGATCGATGTAGCTTTCTGAAGAAACTTTTTCTTTGTCGAACTTAATTTTCAGTTCATCAAACTTTGATTGCGTGTGCATCTTGAGTTCGTTTAACGCTTGACCGACAATCCGTTTTTCTTCCTTAGGAACATCTTTCAGCGAATCGAACAATTGAGAGACAAGACCTTTTCTACCGAGATATTTTATGCGCAGTTCTTCCAGTGTAGCGAAATCGTTCGCTTTCGATAAATCTTCGTCAAAGCTTTTTCGGGTTTCACCAATTTTTTTTAGCATTTCAGTTGTCCCGAGAACCCGCCTAAGGCAGGCAAGTTTAAAAAAATTCCCTCCCGAAACTCTTTAACAAGTTCGAGAGGGACAGAATTAGTTCAGTGCAAATTTCACTATTTCAGAAAACGATTGTGGATTTTCAACTGCAATACTTGCTAAAAGTTTTCTGTTGATAGCGATTCCTTTTGATTCGAGCGCGTGCATTAGACGTGAATACGTTGTTCCGTTTTGTCTTGCAGCAGCGTTTATTCTTACTATCCACAAAGAACGGAATACTCGTTTTTTCAGTTTGCGATCACGATATGCGTGAACCAAACCTTTTTCGACATGAGTTTTTGCAACTGTGAGGACTTTGGATCGGGCGCCCCAATAGCCTTTCGCCATTTTAAGTACTTTTTTGCGTCTTTGTTTCGACGCAGAGTGATTTACTGATCTAGGCATGGCACTACTTTCTCCTTATTGAATCAAGATTTTAATTCTCTTCTGCTCTTCCTTGGAAACTAGAGTTGATTTTCTCAATCCTCTTTTTCTCTTGGTAGATTTCGAAGTTAAAATATGCGATTTGTACGCTTTGTTTCTTTTTACTTTTCCGGAACCTGTCTTTCTGAATCTCTTTGAGGCTCCACTATTACTTTTCATCTTGGGCATTCTGTCACCTATCTATTTTTTCTTTTTGCCTTTTTGCGGTGCTAATATTGTGTGCATTGCTCTTCCTTCAAACTTTGGTTCCTGTTCAACTTTTGCTACGTCTTCAAGTCTTTCAATGAACCGTCTTAGCAATGCTTCGCCGATTTCCGTATAAGCTAACTCTCTGCCTTTGAAAATAACAGAAACTTTTACTTTATCGCCATCCTCAATAAAATTAACAGCGTGTCTTGCTTTAAAATCAAAATCATGTGTATCAGTGTTCGGGTGTAAACGTATCTCTTTTAAAACGCTAACCTGTTGTTTTTTCTTCTGAAGTTTTTCTCTCTTCTGTTGTTCGTATGCAAACTTGCCATAATCGATAACCTTACAGACGGGCGGAGTTGCCTGCGGTGCAATTTCAACAAGATCCATCTGAGCTTCTTCTGCTTTTTTCAGTGCTTCCTTTACAGAAACAACGCCAAGCTGCTCGCCGTTAGGTCCAATGAGCCGCACTTCAGGAATTCTAATCTCCTGATTGACTCGAAATTTTATTTGAGTGATATAGAACCTCTCTTAATTGTGATTAGTTTTATTGTTTATCTCTTCAAGAATTAGTTTCTTGAATTCATCGACAGACATACTTCCTTTATCACCAACTTTATGCAGACGCACAGAAACCGCTCCGCTTTCTTTTTCCTTCTCGCCAACAATCAGCATGTACGGAACTTTTTGATTCTCCCACTCGCGAATTTTGTACCCAATCTTCTCACTTCTGTCGTCAAGTTCAACTCTTATATTATCTTTTCTTAATGATTGAGAAACGCTCAGCGCGTAATCGGAAAAATTTTGTGAGACCGGCAGAACGACTGCTTGAATCGGAGCCAACCATGTCGGGAAATATCCCGCGTAATGTTCGATGAGAACGCCGATAAATCTTTCTAGCGAACCGAACGGTGCGCGATGAATTACAACCGGTCTATGTTTCCGTCCATCATTTCCTACGTATTCTAAATTAAATCTTTCCGGCATAACATAATCAATTTGAACGGTTCCTAGCTGCCATTTTCTTCCCAGCGCATCTTTAACCATGAAGTCAATCTTAGGTCCGTAAAATGCGGCTTCTCCTTCAGCAATAAAATAAGTCAAATTCATTTTGTCGGCAGCTTCTTTAATTTCTTTTTGCGCTTGTTCCCACAATTCAATGTCGCCGCCGTACTTTTCAACATTATCGTCTCTGAATGAAAGTTGAGTCGTAAACTCTTTGAATCCCATAGTTGTAAAGACAACTTGAATCAATTCGATCACATTACAGACTTCATCTTTCAATTGATCTTGACGAACAAAAATATGCGAGTCATCAACAGAAAATCCTCGAACACGTGTCAGTCCGTTTAATTCACCGGACTGTTCGTAACGGTAAACTGTTCCAAACTCTGCGTATCTAATCGGCAGATCGCGGTAACTACGCGGCTTCGACAAATAAATCTGAAAATGATGCGGGCAATTCATTGGTTTCAGAAGATACTCTTCGTTATCATCCGCAAATTTTATTGGCGGAAACTGGCTATCCTTATAATATGGATAGTGCCCGCTTGTCTTGTATAGATTAATATTGCCGATGTGCGGAGTTACGACAGGTAAGTAACCACGCTTAGTTTGTTCTTCCCGTAAAAACTTTTCGAGTGTTTCTCTTAAAACTGTTCCTTTCGGAAGCCATATTGGCAAACCGGAACCAACTTTAGGAGTGATGAAAAACAGTTCGAGTTCTCTGCCAAGTTTTCGGTGGTCTCTTTTCTTTGCTTCTTCAAGCGCAACAAGATAATCGTCCAGCATTTTTTTCTTTGGAAACGATATGCCGTAAATTCTCTGAAGCTGTTTATTCTTCTCGTCACCTCTCCAATATGAACCGGAAACGCTAAGCAGCTTAACATATTTTATTTTTCCGGCATCGGGCACGTGAGGACCGGTGCAAAGATCCGTAAAATCACCTTCGTCGTAAATGCTGATAACATCTTTACTATCATCAAGTTCGCTTAAGATTTCCAGCTTGTAGTTGTCGCCTTTCTTTTCGAAAAACTTTACCGCTTCAGCCTTGCTGAGCTCGTTTCTCTTGAACGGATTTTTCTGAGAAGAAATTTCTATCATTCGTTTTTCAATTTTCGCAAGGTCATCTTCGCTCAATGTAGAATTAATATCCACATCATAGTAGAAGCCGGCTTCAACCGCGGGTCCAACGCCGAATTTTGCTTCGGGATACATTGATTGAATTGCATGCGCCATCAAATGCGAAGTTGAATGCCAGTAAGTTTCTTTACCTTCATCGTTATCAAAAGTGAAAAGCTGAAGAGTTGAATCCTCATTGATTTTCCAATTCAGATCGCGAACAGTTCCATCAACTTTCGCGACCAACGCATCATCAGCTAATCTGTTTGAAATTGATTTAGCAACTTCGAAAGCTGTAACGCCTTTGTCGAATTCCTTGACCGATCCATCAGGAAATTTAATTTTTATCTTATCCATAATCTCATATTAAAAAAAAACGGAGCTGCCTCCGGACTGTTTGTGGGTTCTATAGGACTCGAACCTATGACCTTCTGCACGTCAAGCAGACGCTCTAGCCAACTGAGCTAAGAACCCGAACGTTTTAAAAAGTCATCTCAATAACTAAATTTAATTGTTGTACCGAGGGCCGGACTCGAACCGGCACGGGTGCAAACACCCACAGGATTTTAAGTCCTGTGCGTCTACCAATTCCGCCACCCCGGCAAATTGCGGTGCAAATATAATTCTTTTTTCCAATTTGTTGCAATTGTTTGCGTTTATAAAGCTTTCCATAACGCATTTTCTTCTGAGATGAGTATTAACTTGTTTTGCCTACACTAAAATTTAATACACAAAATGTTTTGGTTCTTAAGATGTTTGCATTCATTTTAGCAAATAACTATTTTTGCCTTCGCTTTAAGGGCCCATAGCTCAGTTGGTTAGAGCATTTGACTCATAATCAAAGGGTCCCAGGTTCAAGTCCTGGTGGGCCCACAAAAAACCCTCGATTTTCGAGGGTTTTTTCTTTTTCTGCTCGTCATAAGATTAGACTATTTAATGAGAACCATTTTCTTTGTCATCATAAACTCGCCGGATTGAATTCGATAAAAATATACTCCGCTCGATAGACTTGACGCATCAAAACTAACTCTGTAATAACCTGCACTTCTCGCTTCGTTCACAAGTGTTTTTACTTCTTGTCCCAACATATTATAAATTTTCAGAGTAACATTTCCTTCGCGAGGAATTGAATACGCTATAGTGGTAGTTGGATTAAACGGATTCGGGTAATTCTGCATCAACTCAAATGAAGTTGGAACTGTTGAGTAATTGTCATCAACACCAGTGGCACCAAGTAATGCTGTCCACGAATCTGCAACACGGATTCCATCTATCGTTCCCGTTGGAGTATTACTTCCTTGTCGAATAGCAACTGTGCCAATATCTGAAGGATCGGCAGATGAGCCTGTACCAGTTGGGCCAATGGTTACGTCGGGATTGCCCGGCTCAGAAGTTGGGACACCAGAACTATAGACATACAATGTTACCTCATCATCAGTTGTAGCAGACGTATTAAAAGAATACTTCAAAACTACCAAGTAAGTTTGATTAAAATTCAAGACGGTGTTACTGTAAACTGCAACTTCGGGGGACGAAGATTTTGAAAGTCCAAAAGAAAATCCACTTCCGTTAGACATAACATAAACTCTTCCTCTAAATGTTGTACTTAATATTGCCGGTCCTAAATGAAAAAAATAATCTCCAGCATTATTATATACTTTTGCACTTTTTAAGCTTAGAAGAAATGAAGCATAGACCACTGAAGTTGAACTAATAAATGTTGATGTTTGCCGGTTAACATCACCGTCATTATTTCCGCTTGAGCCGTTCGTAAAGCTTAATGCCCCTCCGACATTTGTGGATGGGTACGCAGTGTAACTTAAGCCGGGATAAACATATTGTGGACCTTGCGTACCACTATGTCTTGCCCAGTTTTGCGTAACCATAGTGATATCCGAATTTGCTGTAGAACCATAATCAAAATTTTCATTCAGCAAAACTGTCTGCCCAACCGTTATCAAAGAGAATGATAACAAAAAACAGAAAAGTAAAATTGATTTTTTCATAACTACCTCGTTTGATTTTAATTATTCACACTATTTTCGAAAAACGTTTTCGAGTGAGACTTTTTCACAACTCTTCATCTTGCATTCTGCATAAATTAAAATGTAAATGCCAAAGCAATGTTGTACCATCTATCCTGACCATAGAAAACTTTTGCAGTTGCAGCGGTATGATCGGCTCCATCTCTACCATAAACAATATTATTTGGATTGTTGAACAGATTAAACACATGAAAATTTGCATTAATTTTCTTGATAAATAAGTCTGTTAAAAACAGACTAAAACCAATGTGTAAGTCAAACATGTTTAAATCTGGGATTTGCCAAGACTGCGGACCATTAATAACATTATGGTTAGCATCGTATGTTGGAGTAGACCTTGTATCTGGATCATAGTACGAAAAATATTTTCCTGTGAATTTATAAACCGGATTTATAAAGACGTTTATTCCGTAGCCGAGTGAAATTCTATAATTTAATTGCAGACTAACCTGCTGCATAGGGAATTCACTTACATATAACCCTTCAGTATAAAGATTAACTTGCTTTACTACAGAAGGGTTGTTTTCAGGCGAGATAATTGCCGAAACATTATTTTGATATTTTGCATTGATTAAAGAACCGGATGCTCTAAACTCGAGTCCTAGCAAAACCTTTATAGCCATTTCGAGTTCAAGACCTGTATGCAATTGTTTAGCGCCATATACATTTACATACTGAGTCGTTTGTTCAATTGGATCGACAACCGAAATGTTCGGGAGAGCTCTATCCCACCATTGTGTATAAAAGCCGTTTGCTTTGATAGCAATTTCTTTTGTTGCAAGTCCATAACCCAATTCAAGTCCAAAAACTTTTTCATTATTAGCATCTCTTGAAACCGCATTTGAATAATTAGCAAAGATAGTACCGACGAGAGGTGCAGTTGAAAAATATCCAATGTTGGCATATACGTTATTATGCTCATCTATATTATAATTTATGCCTGTCTTAGCAGTATATCCGAAAAAATTTTGCCATGCGGTTGTACTATCAGTTTTGTATAGAAAGAATTCAATTCGTTGAGCACCCTGTGATGATGCGGAAAGATTGATGAAAGTAGTTAGGGGGCCTGATTTATATTCTAACTGACCAAAGCCGCCAAATTGTCTAATATGATAATCATCATAGTAACTAACTTTATCGCCAACCACGCACATACGATTAGGACTGCTTACATCACTATTATCAACGTAATAATCACCGCCAATGAGATCTCTAATTTCTCTGTAATGATCACCAATATAATATCTTGCATCAATACCAGTATTTAAAACCAATTCCGGACTAAGTTGAGTCTTGAAAGTTGATAATATGCCATACCAATTATGATTGTTAACACTGTTGACTAAGATCGTTGATACCGAACGATGGAGTGTTGGACTGTATCTGGTGTCAATAAATGTTGAGTTTTTACTCCACACCAAATCATAATCTCTATAATAAGTATAAGGCCCGCTGATAATTGGCTGTGCATACGATCCAGCAGTTGCGGATCCATATCCGCTACCTTGAGAATAATAGAAGATTGTTGAGAGGGTTGATTTCGCGTTAATCTGCCAGTTCCAATCCAAATTAAACGCGGGTTTATAGAATTTATTAACAACTTCATTAAACCATTGCCCCCGCAATCTTCCAACTGCGTAATTAAAAGTCTTTCCATATTTTGCCCAATCAGCTATTGTCATTTGAGCATAACTGTATGGCCTTTGTCCGTGTTCCTGAGGAGAGCCAATACCAGTTAATTGGAGAGAGTGATTTCCAAATACTCCCCCGATTGAAACGAAGTAAGTCCAATCTTTATAATATGTACCGACAGCATATCCATCCCAAGTCCTTCTTGCAAACAATGCTGTTATTGCAAAATTGCTTGAGAGTTTTTGATTAAAAGCTACGCTACCTTTAATAAGATTATTTGTACCGTATTCCGATCTAACTTTAATAAATTCTTGTTCTGTCGCAACGCCTTTGGTGACCATGTTCATAACTCCGCCAACTGCGCTTACAGAATAAGGAGAAGCACCAATTCCTCGTTGAATCTGAGTATTATCCAATACATCTCCAAGTCCAGCCCAGTTTGACCAATACACCCATTTGTTCTCCATGTCATTTACCGGCACCCCATTAATCATAACAGCAACATTCCTTTGACTGAAGCCTCTTACAAAGAGTGTAGCATCACCGGATGCACCACCTTGAACCGAAGAAAAAACACTTGGCGTTGTTGCTAATTCCTGTGGTATATCACGAGAAGCTAGTTTAAATTCAATTTCTTCACCTTTAACTTCCGAGAAAGCGACAGGCGTTTCTCTTAATACAGCTTTTGTTCCCTTGACAACTGTTTCTTCTAAAAGAACTGAACTTGGTTCCAGTACAAAATCGAATCTTTGGTTCTTAGATACTTTAATGTTCTCAACTAATCTCAAGTAACCGATGTAAGTCACTGCAACTTCGTATGTGCCTTCTTTCACATTATCGATTGAAAAACTTCCTTCAGTGTTCGTAGCTGCACCTGTATTCATGTCTGCAATGTAAACATTTGCCCCAATCAATTTTTCTTTTGTGGCTGCATCGGTTACGGTCCCGAAGATTTTAAATTCCTGAGCAGTGATGAGATTACTCACCAATAATAAAATCAATACAAAACTAATCTTGTAGAATTTGTTCATACAGATTTCCTCCAACCATTAGTAGAATTAAATACTGAAATGTCCATTTTAATAGTAGTCATCTACTTTTTATTAAAATTAGCATTTTTTATCACACGATAGCAATACCCATCATGTTTTTATCAAAAACAAGTTCTCCATCAAAACGAATATCACAAAATAAATTATGAAGTTAAAGTCATTCAATTGCTAACAGTACTTCACTCAGCAATTAGTCCTAATCACTCTACCAGTTTTGCTCTTTTCTCATAGACCAAAATTGTTCATTCTTTTTCACCTCGAAAAAGACCGTTAATACAAAAATAATTTGTTTGCAAAGTATCGAATTGTTTCTCTCATGGCGGCAATCAAATTATAGTTCGGTTTGAAATTTAATGCTTGTTTTGTTTCATCAATTGAAGCAAGACTATGTTTGATATCGCCAGGTCTTTCCGGTTCATAAACAATTTTGCTTTTGCTGTTAGTCTCTTCAACAACAAACTTAACAATATCATTTATGGTAACTGCCGATCCGCTTGCAACATTGAATACTCCGTTGACATTAGCAGAAGTAGCAGCAAGGACATTTGCCTTCACAACATCTTTAACAAAAATGAAATCCCTCGTCTGTTCCCCATCACCGTAAATCGTTATCGTTTCATTGCGAATAGCTTTGGCAACAAATATTGGAATAGCCGCCGAGTATTGACTATTTGGATCTTGACGCGGACCAAAAACGTTAAAGTAACGCAAAGACACCGCTTCGAGTCCGAAATTTTGATTGCACTGTTTCAAATAATTTTCGCCTTCCAATTTAGTAGTACCGTATGGTGATTTGGGATCCGGTTTCATGCCCACGGTTTTTGGCGACTGAGGATTGTCTCCGTAAATTGCTGCGGAGCTGCTAAATATCATTTTTCGAACGCCGTGCTCTTTGCATGCATCAAGCACATTCAATAATCCATTAATATTTATCTCGCTGCATTCAACGGGTTTCTTGATTGATTCCGGTACCGATACAAATGCTGCCAGATGAAAAACAAAATCGGTGTTTTTCAAAATTTCAAAAACTGAATTACGATCCGTGATACTCGTATTATGGAAGATTACTTTCTTAAACGGCTCAATGTTAGATAAGAACCCTGATCTGAGATTATCTATTACATGAACATCAGCGCCTTCATTGTGCCAGTATTCAACAATGTGACTGCCGATAAATCCGGCTCCACCTGTGACAACAATTTTCATATTTTTCATCCAGACTTAAGAGTTCGCAAAAATATATGTTAAGTGATTCTAATGATTCTAAAATATAATTTTTGTCCGTTAAAAGAGATTGTCTTGAAGAATCACTTGTAATTCATAATAGTATTAAAAATACAGTTAAACTTGGTTAATATGGCATCAAAACTCCTTTCCTTGGTTTCTTGGTGGATTTTTTAATGACGCGTAATTTAATTCTAAATTGATGTTACGCACATGGTAAAAAAAGTTTCTTGACAATCTACAAATGCGACTTTAATTTGATATTGGGATACAAGTAATTTTAAATTATATGCACAATTTGTAAAGCACCTTTGTACTAATAACGACAGTCGAACTTTATATAAATTTTCGTAGCAGAAGGTAATCAAGGGTTTAAAATAAGGGTGCAAAATTGTTATTGTTAAACAAACTCAGTTCGTTTGGTGTTTGTATTGTATTGATTTCTTCGATATCAGCTTTCCAACCTCAAGCTAATCTAACAACAGCAACATGTGAAAATTTTCATTTACTAAGTGACAACTTCGCCAGACATCATCAATTTAAATTCACCGAAACATCGAGCGACAAACTCAGTGTTCGAAATCCAGCAAATATGTCTGCTAATTACTTGTCGGCAATAGCGGCTAAACTAAGATTAAATACTCTGGCAATTTTAAACCAAAATAGTAAAAACAATCCCCTATCTATCCTTCCAATTGAAGTAGCAGATCTGAATTTTAGACACAAACGCGGATCGTTTAGGAAAACACTGGCTCCACGTCGGTATTATACCCAATCGAGTTTCGGATCTATTCCGTTAGCAGATCAAATTCATGCAACTTGTGACAAACACGTTTCAGATTATTTCAAAGAAAAATCCAAGCATACTGAATTGATATCGTTACAAATTTGAGATTTAAATGAGTACGATTTGTTTGGCTTCAAATTCAAAAGCGAAAATTATCTGAGACCGCAACACATGATAACACAAACTATAAAAATGATTCAGTGCTAACGAAAGTTTGATTCAAAATGATGTAGATCCTTTACGCAACCGTATAAGGATTGGCAGCTATAAAAATAAACAATGAAATCAAGTTTAATTTAACAAGGGACATCAGGAGGTTAATATGAAAAAACTACTACTGTTTCTATTTGCGTTTACTTCTATTATTCTCTCTCAGTCTGCACAAACGAGCAATCCCGATCAGTACATGTTTTTGAAGAAAAGTCTTAATTCAGATACTTCAAAAACATCGTTCAATCAGGCGCTCATCAATGCAGATCAGTATATTTTTATGAAGAGAGCTTTGCCATCAAATACTTTTACAAGAAAAGTTAATCCCGATCAGTACATTTTTTCCGGTAGTAAAATAAAATCAGAATCAGCCGGTAAATTTGATCAGTCAAAAGTGAATTCCGATCAGTACTTTTTTATGAGATCGGTGTCCGACGCTTTAATGAAATCGACGAAATCATCTCCGGTTGAATTAAACAAAACTGTTTTGACATCCGGAGGTCTTTCGGCTAAACCTGCCGCCACTAGCAAACAGATCAATCCGCCAACTGTTACTTCTACACAAGATGTTGCCGTACTTAAGTACGATAATGGAGTTTATTCACAACGAATAGGAAGTACCAGTGCTGCAACTTATGAGGCGAGTGCCCGTTTTACTCAAAGTATTGTCGCCCCTTACGTTGGGTGGAAACTTACAAAGCTTGATATTTTTATTGCCGACATGCCTTTGTCGTTAACGGTAAAAATATATGATGGCGGAACTTCTACAGCACCAGGTACTTTATTATACTCTCAGCCGGTTTCGCTCATCAACGCAAGCAGTTGGAATACAATCACTTTATCTACTCCAGTTACAATAGCAAGCAAAGATATTTGGGTTGGCTATGAAGTAAGTCTATCTGCAAGCACTTATCCAATGGGTGCGGATTCCGGCCCGGCAACTGCGGATGGAGATTGGATTAAACTCAGTTCAACAAGTAGTTGGGCTCATCTTGCAGGCTACGGTTTTTCTTACAATTGGCTTATTCATGCTACAGTTGAGTCTTCAACTGCAAGCGGCATTATGCTTACCTATAATCAAATTGACGCTTCTGCTCTACCTACAATAAAATCCTATGTCACGGTTACCGATAACAATGGTGTTTCGATAACAGGCCTTACAAGCAGCAATTTTGTTGTTCAAGAAAATAGTACCACCCGCACACCAATTACGGTAACACCAGTTGGAAGTACCGGTACAGCAATTTCGGTAGCACTTGTAATTGATAGAAGCGGAAGTATGTCGGGTACACCATTAACCGACGCAAAAACTGCAGCTAATTCTTTTGTTGATAACATGCAGTCCAACGACAAAGGCGCCGTTATCAGTTTCGACAATACGATAACAGTTAATCAAGGTTTTACCAATGATAAAACGATACTGAAGACAGCTATAAACAATATTCAAGCAGGCAATACTACAGCAATCTACGATGCAATCTATCAAGCTGTAGATTTGACCAAAGTTCAAACTGGAAGAAAAGCAATTATCCTAATGACCGATGGCGGTGACAATGCAAGCTCTCACTCAATAACTGATGCAATTAATTACGCAATACAAAACAGTCTTCCGGTTTACACTATTGGCTTGGGGCTAACTGCAGGTTCCACTGCTGAACAAAATCTGCAACAGATTGCAACTCAAACAGGAGGTAAATATTATCTAGCTCCAAATTCATCTCAGCTTGCAAGTATTTACCAAAGCATTTCACAGCAGCTCAACAATCAATATCTCATAACTTACACGACTCCGATTCAATGCGGCTCTTCGGCTGTAAACGTTACAATAACCGCAACTTCCAAAGGTTTGAGTGACAATAAAACGAAACAATACACACCCCCGGCATGTGGTAGTAATCTTATTTTAACATATAACCAAATTGATGCATCGACGTGTCCGACCGTAAAATCGTATGTTACCGTAACCGATCTTAACGGAACTCCAATAACAGGACTTACGAACAGCAACTTTACCGTTACTGAAGACAATGCAACACAAAGTCCAATCTCAGTAACTTCGGCAGGCAGTAGTGGTTCGGCAATATCTGTTGCACTCGTTATTGATAGAAGCGGAAGTATGTCTGGCACACCGTTAACCAACGCAAAAACTGCAGCCAATTCTTTTGTTGACAATATGCAGTCCAACGACAAAGGCGCTGTTATCAGTTTCGACAATACGATAACAGTTAATCAGGGTTTTACTAGTGATAAAACTGTTCTGAAAACCGCAATCAATAATATCGTCAGTGGAAACACTACCGCGATCTATGATGCAATCTATCAAGCAGTAGATTTGACCAAGGTTCAAACCGGAAGAAAAGCAATTGTATTGATGACCGATGGTGGAGACAATGCTAGCACTCACTCCTTAGCTGATGCAATAAATTATGCAATTCAAGCAAGTCTTCCAGTTTACACTATCGGTCTGGGATTAACAGCAGGCTCTACCGAAGAGCAACGCTTGCAGCAAATTGCAACCCAAACCGGTGGTAAATATTATTTAGCTCCTAGCTCATCTGATTTGTTAAGTATTTACCAAAGCATTTCACAGCAATTGAACAATCAGTACGTTATTACTTTCAATTCAACATCCAAGTCTGTAGTCACTCGTACAGTTGGAATAACTGTTAACTATAACAATACTACCGATACAAAGACTAAGACATACACTTCGACGTGTACATCCAGCGGAAATTTAATTTTAACTTATAACCAAATTGATGCAGCCAGCTGTCCGAGCGTAAAATCATACGTCACTGTAACCGATCTTAACGGCGTTCCGATTACCGGACTGACGAGCAGTAATTTCGCAGTACTTGAAGACAATATTACACAGGGACCAATTACCGTTACTACTGCAGGCAGTACGGGTTCAGCAATTTCTGTAGCACTTGTAATTGATAGAAGCGGAAGTATGTCGGGTACACCATTAACCGATGCAAAAACTGCAGCTAATTCTTTTGTTGATAACATGCAGACCAACGACAAAGGCGCCGTTATCAGTTTCGACAATACGATAACCGTTAATCAAGGTTTTACTAGTGATAAAACAGTGCTGAAAACCGCAATCAATAATATTGTCAGCGGAAATACCACAGCAATTTATGATGCAATCTACCAAGCTGTAGATTTGACCAAGGTTCAAACCGGAAGAAAAGCAATTATCCTAATGACCGATGGCGGTGATAATGCAAGCTCTCACTCAATAACTGATGCAATTAATTACGCAATACAAAACAGTCTTCCGGTTTACACTATTGGCTTGGGGCTAACTGCAGGTTCCACTGCTGAACAAAATCTGCAACAGATAGCAACTCAAACAGGAGGTAAATATTACCTAGCTCCAAATTCATCTCAGCTTGCAAGTATTTACCAAAGTATTTCACAGCAGCTTAGCAATCAATACGTAGTAACTTACAGTTCGAGTTCGATATCAACAACAACTAGAACGGTAAGCATAAGTGTAACCTATGGTGGATCCTCCGATACCAAGACAAAGACTTACACCTCAACTTGTTCAACCCACGGTAATCTTATCTTAACATTTAATCAGATAGACGCAACAACTTGTCCTAGTGTTAAGTCGTACGTAACAGTTACAGATCTCAACGGAGTAACCATTTCAGGTCTAACAAGCAGCAATTTCACGGTTACAGAAGACTATATCAATCAGAGTATTTCTGTTACAACTGCAGGAAGCAGCGGAACAAATATTTCGGTTGGGTTAGTTATTGACAAGAGCGGAAGCATGTCCGGCACTTCACTCACAGATGCAAAAACTGCCGCCAATATTTTTGTTGATAATTTGCAATCCAATGATAAAGGTGCAATTGTAAGCTTCAACACTTCTGTAACTGTCGACCAAGGATTCACCAGCGATAAAACTTTATTGAAAAATGCTGTGAACGGTATAACGGCTGGAGGAAATACCGCCATCTACGATGCGATTTATCAAGCTGTAGATTTAACAAAAGTACAAACGGGAAGAAAAGCCATTATATTGATGACGGATGGAGGTGACAATTCGAGTTCACATTCTATGACGGACGCTATTAACTATGCAATTCAAAATAGTCTCCCGGTTTATACAATAGGACTTGGATTCACTGCGGGATCGACCTCTGAACAAAAATTACAGCAAATTGCTACTCAAACCGGCGGCAAATATTACTTAGCCCCTAACTCGTCACAACTCACAGCAATTTATCAAAGTATATCCCAACAGTTGAGCAATCAATATGTAATAACGTTCAACTCCACTTCGAAATCAACCTTAACAAGAACCGTTACGATAGCAGTTTCATACGGCGGGAACCTTGATACTAAATCCAAAACTTATGTTTCCTCGTGTCCAAACGATGTTGAAGATATGTCGAAGTTGCCAACGAAATACGAACTCGCTCAAAACTATCCTAATCCATTTAACCCATCTACTAAGATAAGATACTCAGTTCCGCAGACGTCTCATATTACACTTACACTATATGATGTTCTCGGTAATCAGATCAAAGTATTAGTGGATACGGAAAAGTCGTTAGGTAATTATGAGGTTGTGCTGGATGGAAGTAATCTAGCAAGCGGTGTTTATTTTATTCGAATGACAACGGAAAATTTCTCTTCAACAAAGAAAATAACCCTGATGAAGTAGCAATTCAAAAGAAGCCCCGATTGTTCGGGGCTTCTTTGTTTCAATCAAAGACTCATGCTGTTCTAGTCGCTTATCATAAATTCCGAAATTGAATCAACTACAAATTTAATTTGCTCGTTGGTAAGTTCAGGGTAAATTGGCAGAGCCAGAGAGTTTTCCGACGCATTATTCGACACTGGATAATCGGCATCATTACATTTCAAATAGTCGAAACATTCTTGCCGGTGAAACGGAACCGGGTAATAAATGTCGCAGCCAATTTCCTTTCTTCTTAGAAAATCCAAAAGACTATTTCTTTTTTCCACTCTGATAATAAACTGATTATAAATGTGATAGTTTTTGGGGGCATTGGTTGCTTGTGATTGGTTGCCTGTGATTGATGATTGGTTATTTACAAATTTATAAATTGGTTTTGGCAGCAAGACTTTATTTTTCGAATCGAAGTTTATTCTTCCCTCTTCTTCGGCGAGACCGGCTTCAACAAAATATTTTGTATAAGTTGCGGCGTTTTCTCTACGTTTTGCCGACCAAGAATCAAGGTGAGGGAGTTTAACACGAAGAACTGCGGCTTGAAGCGCGTCCAATCTAAAGTTTCCGCCGATTAATTTATGATAATACTTTGGTTCCATTCCGTGCACCCGCATGATGCGCATCTTTTCGCCCAATGTTTCGTTATTTGTCGTAACGATTCCTCCGTCTCCGAATCCGCCAAGATTTTTACTCGGAAAAAATGAAAAACAACCGATGTCCCCAATCGTACCGACAAATTTTCCATCTTTGTACTGAACACCGATAGCTTGTGCGCCGTCTTCGATTACTATCAAATTATGTCTCTTCGCAATCATCATAATTGAATCCATCTCAGCGCTTTGTCCGTAAAGATGAACCGGGATAATTGCTTTAGTTTTTTTCGTGATCTTCTTTTCCAAATCTGCCGGATTCAAATTTAAAGTTACCGGATCAACATCCGTGAAGACTGGTGTCGCATTCAAACGAGCCACTACACCGGCAGTAGCAAAAAATGAGTATGTCGGCACAATCACTTCATCGCCGGGCTGTATGTCGATTGCCATCAATGCTAACAGCAACGCGTCGGTACCGGACGAAACACCTACGGCTTTCTTGCATCCGAGGTATTGACAAATTTCTTCTTCAAGTTTAGCAACATCGGGACCCATAATAAAATATTGCGAATCGATAACACGTTGAACGGCTTCATCAATATCTTTTTTGATAGAGAGATATTGCGGTTTTAAATCGAGCAAAGGGACTTTCATAACGAGCTCACTATTTGAGTTAATAGAACGTGGTTAGTTATTACAAATATTTTTTGTGAAATTATTTATCGGCATAGTCAAAAGGTTGTATGGGTGTATGATCAGTATAATTGATTAACAATGCATTATTGACAGCAGAAAGATTGAATGGTTGCATGGTTAGAGGACAATTATGATTTGTAAGGCGTAATTAACTCTCTAACTTTGTAATCATTTTGCCAATCGTTCTGACCCAGCTTGGCAATCATGCTTCTGTTCAACTGAATTAATTTATTTTCTAAAGAATACAATTTATTATCGTACTCATCAAACCAACTTCGATTTAATACGCCGGCATTTAGCAGAGCAAAAATTTGAGTATAATTTTCACTGAGCGATGCCAATGAAATTGTTACGTATTGAATATTTTCTTTAATAGACCTTCTACTATAACCTTCAGCAATGTTCGAAGATACAGATAGAATTGAATCCTCAATCTGTGCTTTCACTTTGAAAGGAACCGATTTGAGTCCGTCCAGTTGGTGTTTCACAATTGCAAAAAGTTCGATGGCTTCTTGCCATACTTCTAATTTTCTATACCCCCGATTAATATTCTTATTCCTATTCAACAATTCATAATTCATTGTTCCATCCTAACAACTTCATTCACCATGCATCCAAGCAATCATGCATTATTTCTGTTTTGCGATCCACCATGCTCTACCCTTCAACCCTAACTCGTTTCAGCTACCATGTTGTTTTCCAGTTTATATTTTTTATTTGATTTACTGCAGTATGCAATTCCATCAGAATCAAAAATCAATTTCTGTCCGGCTTCGCTCAACCATCCGATTTGTTTTGCGGGATTACCAACTACAAGAGCATAATCGGGAACGTCTTTGGTAACAACCGCACCGGCGCCGATGAAAGCGAACTTGCCCACCGTGTGACCGCATACAATTGTGCAGTTGGCGCCAAGCGAAGCGCCTTCTTTCACCAAAGTTTTAATATAATATTGAGATCCAACTTGTGGATACTTGCTTCTCGGATCGATAATATTTGTGAACACCATTGAAGGTCCGCAAAAAACATAATCTTCCAACTCAACGCCTTCATAAACAGAAACGTTGTTTTGAATCTTCACAAAATTCCCGATGACAACATTAGTACCGACATTTACATTTTGACCCAGCACGCTGTTCTTTCCGATTCGCGCGCCTTTTTGAACATGGGAGAAATGCCAGATTTTTGTTCCGTCGCCTATTTCTGCATCATCATCAATGTACGAAGATTCGTGAACGAAGTAACTCATAATTTTGAACCCTCCAAATGTGGGTGAAATAAATCTCCCTTGGCTTTCGGTTTTTCGGAACGGATTCTGTAAACAGTTTCGATGGAAGGATAAGCATC
>JAKAEE010000093.1 GCA_021820065.1 Bacteroidota bacterium
CTGGGGCTGAAGAAGGTCCCAAGGGTTTGGCTGTTCGCCAATTAAAGCGGTACGTGAGCTGGGTTCAGAACGTCGTGAGACAGTTCGGTCCCTATCCTATGCGGGCGAAGGATACTTGAGAAGAGTCACTTCTAGTACGAGAGGACCGAAGTGAACGTACCTCTAGTGTACCAATTGTCACGCCAGTGGCATCGTTGGGTAGCTATGTACGGATGTGATAAGCGCTGAAAGCATCTAAGTGCGAAGCACACTTCAAGATTAGGTATCCCTGGCGCATTAGCGCCACTAAAGACTCCTTGGAGATGACAAGGTTAATAGGCTGCAGATGCAAGTTCTGTGAAGAATTAAGTCGAGCAGTACTAATAAGTCGTGAGACTTAGCCATTTATTTATTTCAAGATAGATGTTACGGACTCTAGCTCTTTCATCTTTCATTTTATGTTTGAGAAATTAGATCCCGCACTGCGGGACAAGGTTTTCTGGTGGTTATAGCTAAGGGGAAACACCTCTTCCCATTCCGAACAGAGAAGTTAAGCCCTTATACGCCGATGGTACTACGTGCGCAGGTGCGCGGAAGAGTAGGTAGCCGCCAGGATTAAATTTAAGAGCCCGCTCAATATGAACGGGCTTTTGTTTTTTTATTTGTACCTAGGTTGCGCGGAAGTCCCGCTAAAAAACAGCGGGATAAAATCCGGTAGTCGCAAGGATTAAAATTAAAAAAGCTCAATTTTACAATTGAGCTTTTTCTTTTTTAAAACTTGTCTAAAGGGATTATCTTTTTATTTCTCGTCCGCCAAGCTCGTTTATTATTGCATTGGCTATTGGGTCTTCATCAGTTTGCGTGGAATTATTGCTATGATTTGTAATTGTAGATTTCTTTGTTACTGCAGATTTTTTTTCTTTTGAAACTTTCACATCAATTTTCTCACCGAAAATTTCTTTCGTTTTCTTATCAAGGTATGTTTTGTTTTCCGTGATGATGTCTTCGTCTTCCGGATGCTCAACTTCAATGTGAATTTGATTCTTTGTATATGAAACCAGACTTGCGTTCAGCAAGATAGACCCAAAAAACATTTTATCGGTTTGTACTTGTTCAACAAAAGAACGCCACTTTGCAATCATTTCATTGAGATCTTCAGAATTCTCAGCCGACGGCGGAACGAATGAAGTTATTTCGGGTAATATAATTTCTTCTTTCCTCACAGGTCGAACGTTCGAAATACTAGAATTTACTTGTTTAGGAGATGCGCTATAGCCCTGGCTGAAATCGGAAACCACTTGACCTTTGCTCGGATTGTTCTGCTTACCGATTTTGCTTATCAGCTCGGAAATGGTAGAAGATTTTTCCAAACCAATCAAGTGACAAAGAGAAATTTCAATTTTTAATTTCTGATTTTGTGAAGACTTCAATTCGTACTGAACCTTATTTAGAAAAGCCAATATTCTAAGAAGATCGCCTTCCGAGAATTTATTTAAGTATTCCATATACTTTTTCTTGTAGAAATCTGCTTCTTCAATCAGATCACTTTTCTTAGTGATAATTACAGTCATGATATTTCGGAAATGTTCAATCAATCCGTTCATGAAATCGATGAAGTTCCAACCGTTCTCATATATTTTTTGAGTTACATCGAATGCCGAAGAAAAGTTCTTGCTAAGTATGGAATCGGAAATTGTAAAATAAATTTCTTCATCGATTAGATTTAACATCTTTGCTAGGTCATTAGAATCAACATTCTCGCCGCTAAATGAAATCACCTGGTCGAACAAACTTTGAGCATCACGCAAAGCTCCATCAGCTTTTTTTGCGATTATGGTAAGAGCTATGTCATCGATCGAAATTTTTTCAGCGTCGGCAATTTCTTTAAGCAGTTTTTTCATCGCTGCCATCTCGATACGGCGGAAGTCGAATCGTTGACAACGCGAGACAATTGTTAGCGGAACCTTGTGAACGTCGGTCGTAGCAAAAATAAATACAGTGTGTTCGGGCGGTTCTTCCAAAGTTTTGAGAAGTGCATTGAATGATTCCGTCGTCAACATGTGCACTTCATCAATGATATAAACTTTGTAATTGCCCTTTGTTGGCGCGTACTTTACTGACTCACGCAGAGTCCTAATCTCTTCAATCCTTCTGTTAGAAGCTCCATCAATTTCTATGATGTCGAGCGTTTGTGAGTTCGCAAACGATTGACACATTTCGCATTCGTTGCAGGGCTCTCCGTTTTTGGGATTGAGACAGTTCAATACTTTCGCAAGAATTCTGGCGGTTGTGGTTTTGCCAACTCCCCTTGGACCGGCAAATAAATATGCGTGTGCAATTCTGTTGTTCAGAATTGCATTTTTTAATGTTGTTGTGATGTGTGCCTGTCCGACAACTTCTTCGAAAGTTTGCGGGCGCCATTTCCTAGCTGTAACGATATATTTCATGTTTTCATTCATGTCAGATGAGAAGCTGATTTGTTTTTTCTAATTTTAACTTATTAACAAGTATAAAGCAAAGCATTTCTAAATATTTTTTGTCTGTATTGTTAAATGCGGAGTAGCTATAACTATCCAGATCCAAAACACCGATAGATTTTCCATTAACTATTAACGGAACAACTATCTCGGATTTTGAACCAGAGTCGCATGCAATATGTCCCGGAAATTTATCAACGTCTTCAACGATAATAGTTTCCTTCTTCAGTGTTGCAGTTCCGCAAACGCCGTTACCCACGTTAATAACTGTGCAAGCAACCTTGCCTTGAAACGGTCCGAGAAAAAGTTTGTCGTCGTTCAAGAAGTAGAAACCAACCCAGCTGATTTTTTCGAACGCTTCTTTCAATACCGCCGTTACATTAGAAAGATTTGAGATCAATGGTTCTTCTGCATTAAGAAGCGAATCGATCTGCGGAAGAATCGATTCGTAAATTTTTTCATCAGAAAGATTTTTATCAACAAAAATAATTTCAGCCATTATCTGGATTTCTTCTTGCGCGTTTTCTTTGCCTCAACCTTCGTGTCAAAAACGAAAGGCAAAGCTTCCTTTATTGTTTGAATCGGAATTATCTTCAATCCTTCTTTCACTTCATCTTTAATTTCCGTCAGATCTTTTTCATTCTCTTTTGGAACCAAAACAGTTTTGATACCGCTTCTTCTTGCCGCCAAAAGTTTTTCATTTAATCCGCCTATCGGCAAAACTTTTCCACGCAATGTTATTTCGCCAGTCATTGCAACATCTGAGCGAGCCGGATTTCCGCTTAGCGCCGAAAACATTGCCAATGCAAGAGTGATACCGGCGCTGGGACCGTCTTTCGGTATTGCGCCTTCCGGCAAATGAATATGAATCTCTTTTCCTTTTGCAAATTCCGGATCTAGCTTGAACTCTTTTGCATTGGAACGAAGATAACTCAATGCCGCCTGCGCGGATTCTTTCATGATATTTCCAATCTGTCCGGTAAGCGTAAGTTTTTCCGAACCGTTCATGATGGTTGCGTCCACCTGAAGAATGTCGCCGCCGACACTTGTCCATGCAAGACCGGTAACGCTGCCAACGCGCAATTCTTTTTCAGCTTTTTGAGTTCTGAAATGTGGAACGCCGAGAAACTTTTCTATAAGCTCTTCATCTATAACAAATTTATTCTTCGCTTTTTTCTTCTTTCCGTTTTGAGATTGAGCCAGAATAATTTCGCGCGCGGTTTTTCTTAGTACTGATGCTATCTCGCGTTCCAAATTTCTCACTCCGGCTTCGCGCGTGTATTCCATAATTATTTTTATAACGGCTTCATCTTTGAAATCAACATTATATTTTTCCAGTCCATGAGCTTTGATCTGCTTCAGGATAATGTGTCGTTTTGCAATTTGAAGTTTTTCATGTTCCAGGTAACCGGGCAGTTCAATTATTTCCATCCTGTCCTGGAGAGGCAATGGAATGTTATACCTAACATTGGCAGTAGTGATGAACATAACCTGTGATAAATCATAATCAATATCGAGATAGTGATCGTTGAAAGTATGATTCTGTTCAGGGTCTAAAACTTCAAGCATTGCCGATGACGGATCGCCGCGGAAATCCATACTCAACTTGTCGATCTCATCTAAAAGCATAACTGGATTAACCGTTTTAGAGCGTTTCATCGATTGTATTATTTTACCCGGCATCGATCCGATGTAAGTTCTTCGATGACCGCGGATTTCAGCTTCATCACGAACGCCGCCGAGAGAAATGCGTACAAAATTTCTTCCGAGAGCGCGGGCAATGGATTTGCCAAGCGAAGTCTTGCCAACTCCTGGAGGTCCGACGAAACATAAAATTTGTCCGCGCATATTTTTTACAAGATTAAGAACCGCAATATGCTCGACAATTCTTTCCTTTGGCTTATCCAAGCTGTAATGATCTTCATCCAAAATTTTGCGGACGTTCTTTACATCTAAATTATCTTTTGTTCTTTTGTGCCACGGAACGTCGATCAGCCAATCGAGATAATTTCTAATCACAGTCGATTCCGGTGAACTCGGCGGAGTCTTTTTCAACTTATTCAACTCTTCAATAGCTTTCTCTCGGACAAGTTTAGGCATCTTGGCTTTTTCAATTTTATCTTTCAGCTTAACAAACTCCGGTGATGCTTCCTCTTCGTCTCCTAATTCATCCTGAAGAATTCTGATCTGCTCTTGAATTATAAATTTCCGTTGCGTCTTGGCAATGTTTTCCTGAACCTTTCCTTCAATCTCTTTTTCAATCTTCAAAATTTCAATTTCCGAATTCAGTATTCGAATAATTTCATAAAGCTGATCTTTGCTTGAAGTCTTTTGAAGAATTTTCTGCTTAACCTCAATGGCTTGGCTGATGTTCGCAGCAACATAAAACAGCTTGCGGTCAACCTCGTTTATGTTGTCGAATGCGTTGATTGCTTCCTGCGGAATGGTCTTGTTTATTTTTACATACTCTTTAAAGAGATTCGACATTTGCCGCATCAGCGCGTCCATCTCTTTGTGATCGCCGTCTTGCGGATTAACAATTTCAATTACAGCTTCGAAGAAATCTGTTCTATCCGTAAACGAAATAATTTTGCCCTGAATGATTCCATCCACCAAAATTTTTAGCAAACCGTTTGGCAGTTTTAATATTTGAATAATCTTGGCAATCGTTCCATCGGTATAAATATCTTCCTTTGTCGGTTCTTCAACGCTCGATCTTTTCTGTGCTGAAAGAAAAATATATTTGGAACCGTCGAGCGCAAAGTTCGCCGCTTTGATTGACTGTTCCCGTCCCACCAAAACGGGGAATATCATGTAAGGGAATATCACGTTGTCGCGTAGCGGAAGAACCGGCAAAACGTGCGGTATGTTTTCGATCAATGAATAGTCGGGTTGTTTTACAATGATTTCATTCATAATTATTAAATAGGGTCTCCAGAAGTGATTAAATGCATTGAAAATATACCAATTATTCGAAGGGCTATCAAGAAAAGCATTCCTTTATGCATCCATGATTCACACAGTCCTTTCAGGACAAAACTCCTTCGAAATTAATTTTCTGTAAACTAGATTATTTTCATTGCTAAATGAGACAAAATTTGTCATATTTAACCCGTTCATTCTGATAAATTAGTTTCTATAAAGATGCAGCTAACTCTAACCGGTGAATACGCAATCAGAGCGATGATTCATTTAGCCGGCAGTGCCGACGGGTCATCATTCAAAATTTCCGACGTTTCTTCCGCAAACGAAATTCCGGAAAAATTCCTTCGCAAAATAATTTCTCAGTTATCTTCAACCGGATTGATTATTTCCCAACGCGGAATTGGCGGCGGAATAAAACTTGGCAAACCTGCTGATTCAATCACGCCGCTCGAAATCATCGAAGCCGTTGAAGGAGATATGGCGCTAAATAAATGTTTGATTGATAAAGCTTTTTGTTCAAATCAAAGATGGTGTACTGTGCACACGCTCTGGTGCGAGGCGCAAGCTCAGTTAAGAGAAACTCTCGCAAGCAAGTCGATAGCACAATTAGCAATGGAAAGTGAAGAAAGAAAGAAAAAAGTTTTGCGGTAACTTGTAGTAATATTCAAAAACTAAACGGAGGTAGGAATTATGGATGCAGTGTTATTAGCACGTATTCAGTTTGCTATGACTATTGGGTTTCACTTCATCTTTCCTCCATTAACAATTGGTCTTTCTTGGCTCTTGGTTATTGCCGAAGCGATTGGATGGAAGAAAAATGATGAAGTTTATGTTTCAATTGGCAAATTCTTCGGAAAAATTTTGGGACTGATATTTGCCGTTGGCGTTGCAAGCGGTGTTGTTATGGAATTTCAGTTCGGAACCAATTGGGCGGAGTATTCAAAATTTGTCGGAGACATTTTCGGAGCGCCTTTAGCTGCCGAGGGTGTCTTTGCATTTTTTCTTGAATCAACTTTTTTAGGTCTCTACATTTTCGGAAGATCGAGAGTTTCAAAAGGAGTACATTGGTTCTCAGCGCTGATGGTTGCCGTTGGCGCTACTATCTCTGCCTTCTGGATAATTGTTGCAAACTCATGGCAGCAAACGCCAGCCGGATTTGTAATTCAAAACGGGAGAGCCGAACTAACAGACTTTTGGGCGGCAGTATTTAATCCTTCAACGATGCCGCGCTTCTTGCATACTGTTGATGCTGCGTTAATTTCCGGCGCGTTTTTTATGGCTGGAATTGCCGCGTATTTGGTTTTAAAAAACAAAGGCGGAGAAATTTCTAAGAAGGCTCTGAAACTTTCGATCATATTTGGTTTGATTGTTTCACTGCTCGAAGTTTTTCCTTTTGGTCATGAAAGCGGTAGGCAAGTAGCCGAAACTCAACCCGAAAAATTTGCTGCGATACAAGGTTTGTACACTTCGCAATCGGGTGCGCCAATTGCGCTGTTCGCTGTGCCGCTCGATCATCCGCCAACGCTAAAAGCACCGATTGAAATTCCCGGACTCCTTAGCTGGCTGGCATTTGGAGACGTTCATGCAAAAGTTCAGGGCATTAATGATTTTCCAAAAGAAGAAGTGCCGCCGCTGTTTCTAACTTTCGTTTCTTATCATAATATGGTTCTTCTCGGAATGTATTTTATTTTGGCGATGGTGATCGCAACATTCAAACTTTATAAGAAGACTCTTTGGGAGAGCAAAAAGTTTTTGAAATTACTCGTTTGGTCTATCCCGCTGCCGTTAATTGCTTGTCAGCTTGGATGGATTGCCGCAGAAGTCGGAAGGCAGCCGTGGATAGTTTACAAATTAATGAAGACCAGCGACGCAGTTTCAATAACAGTTGGTGCGGGAGAAATTCTTTTCTCAATTATTCTGTTTGGAATAATTTATATCATGCTCGGATCGGTTCTTGTTTATCTGCTTGTGAGAAAAGTTAAACTTGGTCCGGATCCAATTCCAGCGAAGGAGGTGTAATCATGATCGATCTAAATTTAATTTGGTTCTTGTTAGTCGGTGTTCTGATTGTCGGTTATGCAATCCTCGATGGATTCGATCTCGGCGTTGGAGTTCTGCACCTTTTTACCAAAAATGAAAATGAAAAAAGAATTAACGTAAACGCTATCGGTCCGGTGTGGGACGGCAACGAAGTTTGGCTGCTGACCGGCGGCGGCGCGTTGTTCGCTGCATTCCCAATTGTTTATGCAACTGTATTCAGCGGATTTTATCTGGCATTCATGCTTTTGTTAACGGCGCTGATATTCCGTGCTGTATCATTTGAGTTCAGAAAATATTCCGAGACGCCGCAATCAAAAAAATATTGGGATCTTGCTTTCGGACTGGGAAGTTTAGTCCCTGCACTTTTGTTCGGCGTTGCAATCGGAAATATTTTGCGCGGACTGCCTGTTGAATTGAAGGATGGAAAAGTGATTTCATCAATTTCATTTCTGGGTTTGTTGAATCCGTATTCACTGCTGGTTGGCGTTCTGAGTTTAGTTCTTTTCACTATGCACGGCGCAATCTACATGACTACAAAATCAGAAGGATTGCAGCGCGAAAGAATGGTTAAATGGATTGACAAAACATGGATTGCGTTTGTTGTGCTTTATGTTTTAGCAACATTACTAACCATATTTGAGGGTGGATATTTGTTCGATGGTCTTCTGAAAAATCCAATATTTTGGCTTTTGTTCATTCTACTATTCGCATCGATAATTTATATCCCAATTTCAGTAAAGTCTGGCAAATACGGCGTTGCATTTATGTCATCCTCTGTGATGATTGCAATGATGATTTTGTTAACGGCTTTGAGTTTGTTCCCGCGATTGGTTCCGTCCAATATTGATTTAGCGAATAGCTTAACGATCTACAACGCGTCGTCATCTCAAAGAACACTAACCACAATGCTCATCATAGCATTAATCGGTATGCCGATTGTGGTTGCTTACACAATTTTTATGTATCG
>JAKAEE010000094.1 GCA_021820065.1 Bacteroidota bacterium
GGCGGAATTTTGCGCGACATTTTTACGATGGGTGCGCGACCGATTGCGTGTTTGAACTCGCTCCGGTTTGGTCCGTTAACCGATCCGCGTACACGTTACTTGTTTGAAGGTGTCGTGAAAGGTATCGGCGATTACGGAAATTGTTTTGGCGTACCAACTGTTGCGGGAGAAGTTTTCTTCGATGAATCATACAAAGGCAATCCGCTTGTGAATGCAATGGCAATAGGAATTGTTGATGCGAACGGTTCCATATCTGCGGTTGCAAAAGGCAAAGGTAATCCGGTGATGATAGTCGGCTCGTCAACGGGACGCGATGGAATTCACGGCGCCACGTTTGCATCGGAAGAAATTTCCGAGAAGTCGGAATCGAAACGTCCGTCTGTTCAAGTCGGCGATCCGTTCACGGAAAAACTTTTACTCGAAGCGACTCTTGAAATCATAAAGCATGATTTGGTTGTTGGAATTCAGGATATGGGTGCTGCTGGAATTTCCTGTTCGACTGCCGAGATGAGCGCTAAAGGCGAATCCGGAATGAAGATTGATCTGAACAAAGTTCCGCTGCGCGAAGACGGAATGAGCGCTTACGAGATAATGCTTTCGGAAAGCCAGGAAAGAATGCTTGTTGTTGCCAAGAAAGGTTTTGAAGATAAGGTAAAAGAAATTTTTGAGAAGTGGGATTTGAATTGCGAAATCATTGGTGAAGTTACGGACGAAGAAAAATTAGTAATCAATTACCATGGTGAAAAGAAAGCGGAGATTCCCCCGGTTGAGTTGGCTCTCGGCGGCAATGTTCCGGTTTATATTCGCGATACCGAGGAACCGAAATATTTGAGCGAGAAACAGAAATTCAATTTGAAATCTTTACCGGAATCGGATTCCATTTCAGAGATTTTTGAAAAAATATTTTCTTCGCCAAACATTGCATCCAAACGATGGGTCTATCAGCAGTACGATTCTTCGGTTAGAACAAACACTGTTGTCGGTCCAGGCAGTGCAGATGCGGCGGTTATTTATATTAAAGATACCGACAAAGCAATTGCTGCGAAGACAGACTGCAACGGGAGATATGTTTATCTCAATCCGAAAGAAGGGACAAAAATCGCGGTTGCAGAAGCGGCGCGTAATGTTGTTTGCACCGGAGCGGTTCCGCTTGCAATTACAAATTGTTTGAACTTCGGAAATCCGTACAAACCGGAAATGTATTGGACTTTCAAAAAAGCAATTGAAGGAATGGGAGAAGCGTGCCGATTTTTCAATACTCCAGTTACGGGCGGAAACGTTAGCTTCTATAATGAAAGTCCGGACGCCGCAGTTTTCCCGACACCGGTGATCGGAATGGTTGGGCTCATCGAAAAAATAGACAACATCACAACAGCAGAATTTAAACGCGACGGTGATTTGGTTTATCTATTGGGGGAAGACTACGAAGAAGTTGGAGGCAGCGAATTTCTGAAAGTGGTTTACGATATGGTAACCGGAGAAATTCCGAAGATAGATTTGCAGACAGAAAAAGATTTGCAGCATTTGGTGCTAACGCTGATTGATAACGGTTTAGTCCGTTCCGTGCATGATGTTTCCGACGGCGGAATTATATGCGCGCTGGCGGAATGCTGCATCATAAAAGATGAAAAACCAATTGGCGCGAGAGTAAAAATACCGATTAAGACAAGAGAGGACTTCTCATTTTTCTCCGAAAGTCAATCGCGCATAATTGTTTCCGTAGATCCGGAGATGAAAGAAAAATTTGAAGAGACTGCTTCTAAAAGTTTTACGCCGTTCACGCTTATGGGCGAAACCGGCGGAAAGGATTTGTGCATAAACGATCAATACGATTTCTCGCTGAATCATCTAATAGATTTATATTACACTTCAATTCCGAAGAGAATGATTCACACAAAAGGATGATGGATGACGCGATTTAAAATTCTAAAAAAAATCGGTACGTTCATATCATTATCAAACTTTCGAAAAGTTGTGGATTTCCTAAAACACTATGTCCTCGGCGTATTCAAAAGGATGGACGAGCACAACTTATTTCTTGCCGGCGCTGGAATTTCTTTTTCACTCTTCATCGGAATTATTCCTTTCATTCTTCTCATGTTTTCACTTCTTGGAAATGTTTTTGACCAAGCGACTATTGAAATGCAGATGCACGGATTTATAGATCAAATAATTCCGTATCCGTCATACGCCAACTACGTGAAAAAAATTATCAGCACACGTTTGCCGGAAGTGATTCAATACAAAACTGCCGCCGGTTACGTGGGCGCTTTAGGGTTGCTTGTTACTTCCACATGGATCTTCAGCAGTATCAGGACTATATTGAATCAAATCTACAGCGTTAAAATTCAGCGCGGAATAATTTACGGTCTGCTTCGCGACATATTGATGGTGATTCTGATGTTGATTCTTGTTACGGTCGCAACATTCATTGCGCCGTCAATCAATATTATTTATGAGTTATTTAAAAATTCAGACTTTGTTTTGGTCTATACCCACAGCCCGCTCTGGAAATTTTTTGTTTATCTGCTCTCGTTTGTTCTGTTGTTCGGAATGTTCTTCGCGCTCTACTATTTGATTCCGTACGAGCAATTGGGAAAATGGGTCGCAGCAATCAGCGCGTTTTGGAGTACTGTATTTTGGGAAATTGCGCGTTTCATTTTTGGATACTACGTGAATCACATTTTGGGTACTAGCCCATTCTACGGCGCATTTGTTTTGATCATAGCGATTATGTTCTGGGTGTTTTACTCTTCGTGTTTATTCATCGTCGGCGCGGAAATCGGGCAGCTGTACCGCGAACGTCACCGGTACGAATTGAAAGTTGAAAATGAAACGTCACAATAGTCTTATAAAACTTTCCAAAGATCATCATCAAGGATTGATAGTTGCGCAGTTTGTAAAAAGAAATGCGCCGGCATATCACGGATTGCCGACCGATACCGAGGGCAAGAGGAAATATATTTTGGCTTTTTGGAAAGATGATTTGCAGAATCATTTTCGTGAAGAAGAGAATATTTTGATTCCGGCGCTCACCGGCGCGGATGAAATGCTCGATCGGTTAAATAATCGTGTGATCGGCGAACACCGTCTCATCGAGCAAATTATAGATGAATTGAAGCAAAGCAAAGATTCCGAGGATGAACTCGATAGATTTGGAACGGCGCTGAATGATCATATCCGGTTTGAAGAAAGAGAATGGTTCGAAAGAATTCAGGAAACATTTAGCACCGATGGGTTGAATAAGATAGAAGAAAAATTAACCAGTGCGTCACATTAATTTTAGGAGTACTAATGATGTCGAAAAATAATCTACTGCGCAAACTGTCCAACGAATTTTTGTTTTTTCTATCAATTGTAATCTTCGCTGCCCTTGTGTTTAATGTTAATGCCGGCGCACAAACAAAATCCAAACAGAAAAACAATTCCCAGATAATCGACCAAGAACAGAAAGAAATTGATAAAGCTAAAAAGCTCCACGTGAAAGTCCGAACTAAACATGTTGCGTTTTATACCAATACCGGTACTCTTCCTTCAAAAAGGACTCTTACCGAGAAAATAATTTTTGATAGAAACGGCAACAAGAAAGAACAAATCCGTTATACAAGCTTGGGCAAGATTGAAGTTAAATATGTTTATAAATATGACTCCAAAGGAAATGTTGTGTCGCTCGAAAACTTTGACGGCAGCGGAAACGTGGTTACCAGAAGAGTTTCCAAGTACGATAAGAACGGCAACGAAATTCAAAGAACGGTTTATGATAACGAGCATCACGGAGCTAATGAAGCGTACTTCACCTATGACAATAATGACAATCTCATCGAAACGAAAAATTATTCAGCTAAAAACGAACTACTTGCAGATATCACTCTGAAATACCAAAATGATCTTCCTGTGAATGCAGTTACAAAGGACGGGAAGGGAAATGTCAAAGAAGAAATTAATTCGTCATACGATTCCGCCGGCAGACTGATTATGGAGAAGAGGATATCGCAAGGTAAGGGCTACGACATAAACTATAAATATGATGATCGCGGCAATCTGGTTGAGATGACTAATCCCCAGTACCATAGATTCTACGATTACGACAAAAACAATAATCTGATTGAGGACAAAATGTTTATGGCAAACGGACCACGACAATTCAGAGTCAGATTCACCTATTTGCCAAATGGTCTTCGGAAAGAAGAAATTCGTTATGATAATAGCGACAAGCCGGCGTTCTACGGCGAATATAAGTATGAGTATTACAAATAAATTTTATGATAAAATTTCTTCCGCTTGGCGGCGCGGATGAAATTGGCGCCAGCTGCTTTTATCTGAACATTGACAACACAGGCATTCTGCTCGATTGCGGAATTCATCCAAGAAATTTCGGATTGGAGGCGCTGCCAAAATTTGAGCAGCTGGAAAATCTTCCTCTCGATTTTGTTTTCATAAGCCACGCTCATCAAGATCATATCGGTTCGCTTCCGTTTCTAATTCAGCGTTTCCCTCACGTTATAATCTATTCAACAGTCCAGACAAAAGAAATTTCGGAACTAACTTTGCACAATGCCGCTAACATTTTGGCGGCTAGACAAATTGAAGGAACCGATTTTAAAATTTATACAAATGAGGAAATTGATCTGCTCGTCAGAAGTATCCGCGGAATAAACTATGAAGAAAAAATTGAACTAAGAGGATTAAGACATTCTTCACCGGCGCCGGTCCAATTTACTTTCCGCGATGCGGGGCATATACTTGGTTCGGCGGGAATTCTAATAGAATACTGCGGAGAAAAAATATTTTATACCGGCGATGTTAATCTAGGCGATCAATCGATAATGATTGGCGCAGACATGAAAGGTATTCGGGGTATCAACACTTTGATTCTGGAATCAACTTACGGCGGCACCGATTCGGAAAAACTTGGAACTTGGAAAAGTGAAGAAGCAAGGTTTGCGAAAGCTGCCAACCGGATTTTGCATAGTGACGGATCCATTTTGATCCCTGTCTTCGCACTCGGAAAAACTCAAGAGCTGCTCACTTCAATTCATGTAATGATGAAATGCGGCAAACTTACAGAAACAAATATTTACACAGGCGGAATCTCACGCGACATTTCCAGAGTGTACGATTATAACCGGTATCTTGTTAGGCGGTCTGATCCGAATCTCGAACTGAAAGAAATTCCTCAACTTGATTTGCTTGATGTTGAAGATTACAGCGCGTTCAAAAAAAATCCCGGTATAGTGCTGGCATCAAGCGGCATGATGCTTCCTGGTACAATGTCGTACAAACTTTTGGACTTTTGGTTGAGGCAAGATTCGTTCGCCATATTCGGTGTTGGTTACATGGATACAGAAACTCCCGGCTTCAAAGTTGTAAATTCAAAACGCGGCGATACGATTCAGTTGTCGGAGTTCGGTTCGCCATTCAAAGTTAATTGCATGATTCAGAAATTTTATTTTTCGTCTCACTCAAAAAGAGAAGAACTTCTTGGCGTTGTCGATAAAACGAAACCGGAAAAAGTTATACTGATACATGGCGAGCATCATGCGAAAGACTGGCTTGGTTTTAACATCCTAAAAAATTTTCCTCAAACGCGTTTATATTCAGCCGAATTGTTGAAAGAGATTGTAATCAATTAAGTTAAATCAAGACCTCGTATCCGCATCAAGATTTTCTTTAATTTCAAGTTTGAGCACGAATTTTTATATTGCTTAAAAATAAAGATGGGTTATGAACGGAATTAGGTACGCCGGTTTTTGGAAGAGATTTGTTGCCTACATTATCGATCAACTTATCTTGAGTCTGGCGAGAACAATTTTGTTTGTTCCGATTTGGTTGTTCATTTTCATGAGATTTTTTACCGGCAGTGGTTTCAACCGGTTCGAAAATTATACAACCGTCTCACGCTTCCAACATCAGGATGAATCATACATCGCTTTTTTTGCCGCGTGGATGCTGATCATTCTAATTTTTGCAATCATCAATGTCATTATCGAATGGCTCTATTACTCGCTTATGGAATCATCGGCGCGTCAGGCAACATTTGGTAAAATAATTCTTTCAATAAAAGTTACCGATCTAAATGGCAAGCGGATTTCATTCGGAAAGGCAACTGGAAGATACTTCGGAAAAATTTTGTCCGGAATTGTTCTGTGTATCGGATACATCATGGCGGGATTCACCGAGAAAAAACAAGCTCTTCATGATATACTTGCCGGTTGTTTGGTGGTGGAAAGTATTTCTGTTTACGATTTTGAATCAAGAACAAAATAAATTTCCTTTTCTCGCATCAACAAATTTGCGAGGTGTAAAATGAAAGCAAAATTATTTATTGCCGTAACTCTTTTCTTTTCCGTGTTGATTTTCAATTCATGTTCAAGAACCGAACTTGTCGGTCCGGAAAAAATCTCAACCGATAATGACCAAACAATTTTAAACAGCCTTCGAATTTCTTCTCCACAGGTAGGCGCAACATGGCAACCGGGCACAGTTCAGAAAATCATATGGTCGTTTCCCGATGTTGTCAAGAAGGTGCAGATCAGATTATACAAAAAGCAAGAACTGCGAAGCATTCTGGCTATCGCTTGCGAAAATACCGGGTCGTTTGAATGGAAAATCCCGGCTGATATTTTGAATTCCAATCATTATAGAATTCAGGTTTTCGATGTTGATGCGCCGATACTTACCAAGCTCAGCGAGTATTTCTTTATAACACAAAATAAACAAGGGACTTTCTAATACAATAGGAGAGAGACATGAAAGCGTTCAAACTATTTGCAATAGTTCTTGTATTGATATTTGCTGTGAGCACAATTAATGCTCAAACAAAATCTTCCAAGTCGAAAGCAAAATCAAAAACAGTTTCTGAAGAAGCTCAGGTATCGGCTCCGCTTCCGCCGGCAAAAGATGGTGTATTCATTCAACTTTCAAGCGGCTCCGGTAATCCGCAAGCCGTTTTAATGGCACTAACTATTGCTCTTAAAATGGCGGACGATCATGATGTTTATGTGTTTGCCGATTACAAAGGTCCAGAAGTTTTTCTAACCAAGACTCAAGCGCTTGAGATGAAACACTTTGAAGCTTCAAAAATTTTGATTAAGAAACTTTTGGATAAAGGTGTAACATTCGGCGTTTGCCAAACATGTCTTGAGTTAATGAACAATACGGAGTTCGATCTAATGAAAGGAATTAAGCTTGCCAACAAAGCCGACTTTTTCAAATTTACTTCGGGAAGAATATTGACGCTGTCTTTCTAGTTTCGGAAATTTTTTATGAAACAAAAAAGGTCCAGCTCACAAGAGCTAGACCTTTTTGTTTTATCAAGATTGCTAAATGAATTATTATTCTTTATCGGAGTTTAGTTCTTTAAAAATGCCCAAAACTTTAGACGCAAAAATTATTATAAACAACAGCATTATTCCCAACAAAATTGCAGTTTCCATTTTTGACCTCCCATGGCACCCTTTAAAATCTAAAAACAACTTTTTGCAAAATAAAGTGCCAAAAAGAATGCACCGTTTTCCCGTGGTAAACTCAGCCTTGCATAAGAGCAATCAAAGTTTGTTATTTCGCATCTCGGTGTACGGTGTCGGGAGAAAAAGCCGGCAGGCAGACCGCGATATATTCAGCTCCATCAGTGCCCGGAGAGCTGTAACGCACCCACTCGCCGCGGGAAATCATAATAGCTTGACCTTCGCTAATCTCATGAACTTCTTCCCGTGTTTCAACTTGTAACTTACCGCGAAGAACAACTGTGTATTCATCGAACTCAGGTGTTTGCCCAGGTTCGCTCCAGCCGGTAGGACTTATCATGTGCGCAATGCTGATTGAAGCGGATTGCGACGCAACACGACCAAAAAATTCTTCTATTCTTTTCGGCGGTGAACCGGCTGCTTCGATCAGAAAAGGTTTTCCGATTACTTTTGCCATGTGCTGTGTACTCTTGTTTTTTAATAAACGATTAACGTTTTGAACCAGTTAGCTGTCTAAATGATACATACAAAACTGTTTAAAACAAAAAATACGGCAAAAGTCGGATTCTTTGTTTTAGTAGCGGGGCTAGTCCGCCAATGGCGGATTGAACCTAGAACCTTCGGGTTATGTTAAAACTTCTTTCAAGTATTGTCGACCAACTCCACTTTTTAACCATTTTTCTCTTTTCAGTGCATCTGATTTAAGGTCAAACTCTTCATGATAGATAACTTTCCAGTTGGTTCCTCTTTTCGTCCAAAAAGATAAAGTTTTATTGTTGTGCTCGAAAATTCTTTTATCCAAATCTTCGGTCATTCCGGTATATCGCAATCCTTCCTGACTTTGAATAATGTAAACAGAATATTTCTTCATGTTCACTTTTGACTGATTATTACTTTTTAA
>JAKAEE010000095.1:0-5739 GCA_021820065.1 Bacteroidota bacterium
CCGTTTCGTTTCGTAAAGAATCTGTTGCCGGAATAGTCTGTAACTATATTGAAGTACTTTGAAGCAAATCTTACTACGGGATTTTTTTTGAGGTCGATTTGTCCATCTTTTCCGAATGCCATTTTGTAAGAAGCGTAAAGCAGCAATGTGCCGAAGAAATAGATTATCGGATGGAAGAAAGTTATCAAAGCAATTCCGCCAAGAATAAACAATATTCTCAGAACGATTGCGCTCATTATTCCCCATTTTAAAACATGGGGCTGGTTTTCCTCTTTAATACCCAACACGTTAAAGATCATTAGAAATACGAAAAGATTATCTACCGAGAGTGATTTCTCAACGAGATAGCCAGCTAGAAACTCGATAGCCATTACGTGTCCGTTATCAAGAAAAATAAGAATGAGTAGGTTGAATAGAAGAGCGGATGCAATCCAAACGCCGCTCCATATTAAGCTGGCTTTGAGACCGACCTTTCCTTTACGATGCGCGGTGACGTACAAGTCAATGTAAAACATCACCGCGATGATTACAGAAAAGATAATCCAGAATATGAAATGATTATGCATAAGAATTACGGTAATAGCATGCCGACAGCAATAACGGTCGTCCAAAGACCATTCTTATCGCCCTGAGCGGACTGCGTTATGTTAAATGAATTAACGATTTTCCCGGACATTTTATAAACTTGCTCGCGTTCGTTCCAGGCTTTTTCAGAATCGAAATCGATACCAAGAGTAGTTGCAAGCATTGTTGCAGCTAAGTCTTCGGCATATTCACCGCAAACTTTTTCAGTTTGTCCGTACGGATGGTGTTCAGATAGGTAGCCGTACATTCCTTTGTTTGCTGGCAAGGCAACACCAATTGATGAAGCAATCAACCTGTTCGGTTCGTTAGTTGCGTTTCTTGCCATCACGCAATGTGTGATCTGACCGGGTTTTAGCAAAGCTAGCCCTTGATCTTTGGTTAGTCGTTTGCACCCGACCGGATAAATGCTGCTGACGGATACTAAGTTACACATTTGAATGCCGGCACTGCGAAGAGCAAGCTCGAAAGAAGCCAAATACTCTTTATGTTTTCCGACACCTTTTGTGAAGAAGATTTTAGATGGGACGTACAATTCGGTGTCCTCCACTTTTATTTTCCTATTAGTTTTATGAAATTTCTTTTTCCAACTTTCAAAATTTTGGTACCTTGCAACTTAACCATTTGTTTAATGTCTGTAATCTTTTCGTTATCGATAGTTACTCCGCCCTGGGAAACAAGTCTTCTTGCTTCTCCTCGTGAGGGAGCAAATCCGACTTTCACAATCAATTCAAGAATATCTAATTCATTCAAATCAGAATCTAATCTAAATTCTGTGATCTCATCTGGCAATCCTTTCTTCACGAAAATATTATCGAACTCTTTCTCAGCCTCAACTGCTGCATCTTGTGAATGATATAACTCGACTAATTTTTTTGCCAAGGATCGCTTAATGTCTCTCGGATTAACCGATTTATTTGAAAGCTCTTGTCTGATTGATTGAAGCTCATTGTTTGCTACATTCGTTGTTAGCTCATAATACTGATAAATCAACTCGTCCGGTATTGAAAGCGTTTTACCATAAATTTCTCTTGGAGTTTCATTGATGCTGATATAATTGTCCAGCGACTTGCTCATTTTCTCTACGCCGTCTGTTCCAACCAAAAGTGGGAGAGTTAAGATGACTTGCGGTGGCAAGCCAAATTCCCGTTGAATATCTCTGCCTACCAACAGATTAAACTTTTGATCAGTTCCGCCAAGTTCAACGTCACTTTTTATTGCAACCGAGTCCATTGCCTGAGCAAGGGGATACAATATTTCGTGCATACTTATTGGAATTCCACCCTTATAACGTTTTGTAAAGTCGTCTCGTTCCATCATTCTGGCAACGGTATATTTTGAAGAGAGTTTAATCACATCTTCGAAAGTCATCTTTCCGAGCCATTCGGAGTTGTAAACGATCCTTGTTTTCTCCTTATCCAAAATTTTAGAAGCTTGATCGAAATAAGTTTTGCCGTTTTCTCTGGCTTCTTCAAATGAAAGAGGCGGGCGTGAAGAATTTCTTCCGGATGGATCGCCAATCATACCGGTGAAATCACCAATAATAAGAATTGCGATATGACCAATACTTTGAAATTGAGCCAACTTTCTCAGAACTACAGAATGACCTAAGTGAAGATCGGGCCGGGTTGGATCGCAGCCAAGTTTTATGTTTAGCGGTATATTTTCTTTAATCGACTTTTCAAGTTTCTGTACCAGTTCTTCTTCCGGTATGATTTCGAACGTACCCCTTTTGATGAGATCCATTTGTTCTGTAACAGGGGGGAAGAGAATTTTTTTATTCAATACAATCTCCAAAATAGACTACTTAAATTTTCTTTGCATCTCTCGTTTTAGATCGCGCTTGGCAATGTCTTCGCGTTTATCATACTGTCTTTTGCCAGTTGCAACTGCTAATTCAACTTTGGCAACGCCGTTTTTGAAATAAAGTCTGAGAGGTATTAGAGTGTTGCCTTTCTCCGAGACGGCTTTATTTAGCTTGCGAATTTCACTCCGGTTAAGAAGAAGTTTTCTTTTTCTTAACGGGTCATGATTGTTAATGCTTGCTTGATCGTAAACAGAAATATTAGCGTTTAATAACCAAACTTCACCGCTTGTAATGAGCGCATAACTATCAACAAGATTTGCTTTGTTCTGTCTTAAAGCTTTGACTTCTGAACCGACTAGAACAATTCCCGCTTCGTAGGTCTGAAGGATAAAATATTCGTGCCGCGCTTTCCGATTTACGGTTATGTTCTTTTCTTCCGGGCTTTCTACCATAGCTTTAAAATTGATGGCAAAATTTATTCTTTTAGATAAAGTTATGCAAGAAATTTTAGAAATGCTGCATGATTGAAGAGCTACCGAAGAGCAAGCTGGCGAGTCGGATGATTAACTGCATGGATGCATGAATGAACATAGTTACTTAATAATTTTTGAATAAGTGGAACACCATTCATACTTGTTGCTTGCGCTTGATTTCCATATTAAGGTGGAAAAAAGAATTAGGTGACGAATCCGATTTCCCATTTTGGGTTGTTTGTTTGGAATAAAAAAACATTTTTGGAAATCACCGGGGCAATCTTCGATTTTGAGATGATGCAACGTACTTGAGATGTGCAAACTTGATTTAGTTTTTCTCTTTGAATTAGAATAAACAAATACCGTGACAAGTGTTGCGGCGTGGCTGCCGACAATAGATTTTAATGTTGTCAAATTATTAATTGAAACCATCAACTCATTTTTGCTCAGTTGCATATCCGTAATTAAAGATGGAATTGAATCGGGCACAATAATGTTTTGGGCTGTTAATTCCCCGAACTTTGTAATCTTTAGGTTTGATTTAATAATTTTATGATACGCAGAGAAACCTTTGATAGAAGAAGTATTCCAAATGGAGACCAAGTTTTGAATAGAATTAATGTGCTTTGCAAGACAAATTACCGATGCAAAGTTTGACTGAAGTTTTAATGCTACACGGCTTTTAGTTTTCTTATAATGTACTGGTCGGAGACTAATTACTCTTTTGCCATTGAATTTCTTAACAACATATCTTCCGACTCTGCCATTAATCTGAAAAAGCGGATTACTTTCAACTAAAGCCATCTGGAGTACCTTTATAGTATGATATAATAGGAATTGTAAGCCGGTTGTAACGGTTTCAAAACGAATTCAGAACGGTTTGAGGACGGATAAGATTCTGCGTAAAGTCTCAATTGTGCGGTATTTCTTGCAGGTGTTTTCATGTCTATATCTATAATACTATTATGATTGCAAATTTTGCCGTTTGGGGCGAAAGAAATAATGTAATTTTGATTACAGTGAAGAAATAGATGCTTGATATTGGATATTAGAAGTTGGTGATGGTGGTTGAAAATTGTTGCTACTTGAAATCTATTCCAGTAAATTAATTTTAGAATGGTATTTATTTAAAGGTTGGGGTAGTGGGGAAAGGCGGTAAGTTTTTTATAAATGATTTGAAGGGGATACTATCCAGGATATTTCATGAAAAGTATAACTTCAAGGATATTACAGAGCTGGTGCGTATTTCAAGAGTAGTGATCGAATCGCACCTGCGTAATACCGGAAATTTGAGTGTAGGTTTATGCCGGACTCACGGAATAACTGTGCCCGACTTAGCGTACGATTCAATAGCTGAAGCCTTTGAAAAAGACAGTTCGAACAATTTCTCCACATTGAAGCATTTCTTCTCCTCGTTACGGCTATCCATTGACGAGCTGCCGGGCGATGAAGTTTATTTTGCATATAAGGCAATGTTGTTGAAAATTGCTTACGCGCAAATTGCGCACATGTACGCACAGTTTGACCCTGCCGGTTTCAAAATTCAAAGAAACATTAAGGAAACAGTTCTTAGAACAAATATGTTTGTGATGAGAAAAACCGTTTTAGGTAAAGTGCTTGTTGTTGCCGGTAATTGTGAAGCCGAAAACCTTCCTTACATTGATCCGGCAAAACTTTTGCAAGAGTTCAGAGAAAAAAGTTTAAATAAGAAAACAAGCGCCGAACTGCTGGGTGTTCTTTATAACTGTTTGATGCAGCAAGATGAATTCCGGAAAGAAATAAAGCTTTCCGACGCAGTTTACCTTTTTAAGTCCCTGTTCGAAATTACGGATGAAAGATCGTCCGGTGAGACCGATTCCTTTGAAGAAATGCTTGCGAATAATTTTTACGAGAATTTTGAGATTGAACAGATAACTAATAATGTGCTGGAAAAGATTAAGACAAGAATTTTTATTGATTATTACTCGCGGGGAAAATTAACAAAGCAGCACTCGGAGGCGATTTATTTCTCTATTGCCGATGTTGTACGGGATTGGGTTTCGTTTGGGAAAAATCATGTTTCGTACTACGATTATCTAACAAAGTATATTCAGATTGAACCGGTAGATTATCGTGATATTATAAAAGACAAATTTGAATATTTGATAAAACAGACGCGAAAAGAATTTGCTTTGTACCTTATGTCGAGAGAATAATTCCGCATGAGATGCATTTTGATGAAATATATAGTTGTAGAAAACGGTTAATAGCCGTTCCAAATTTATATTTGTGTAGGGAACAGTTTGCCCGCTCCGCCGAAGCGGTAGCGAGGCGAGTAACTGTTTCGGGTTTGAGTTTGTAAGATTGTCTGAAAAATATTTTTTTTAAACCAAGATTAGGACTAAAGTCCAGTCAGAGAGTGTTTGCCTACCAACCCCACGCTCTCGCCTCGTAAGCCGCAAGGCGAAGCGGGTAAGCGTGGGGTTGATCCAGGTAAAAACAAGAAAGGCTTTAGCCCTGGACAGATGGAAATTATGTCACATGTAAAGATTTGGGTTCATGCAGTTTGGGGCACCAAGAATCGGGAACGTGTGCTCTCAAAGGAAATTAGGGAACGACTATTTCAACACATTCGCGAGAACGCAAAGGAGAAACAAATTTATGTGGATTTCATTAACGGAGGTTCCGACCATGTGCATTGCCTACTTGCATTAAATGCAGAGATGTCGATAGCAAAGGTAATGCAACTGATCAAAGGTGAAGCCGCTTATTGGGCGAACAAGAACACATTATTGAAACCGAAATTGGAATGGGCGGATGAGTACTTCGCCGTATCTGTAAGTGAGTCAATGCTAAATAAAGTTCGAGATTACATAAAAAATCAAGAAGAGCATCATA
>JAKAEE010000095.1:5839-8266 GCA_021820065.1 Bacteroidota bacterium
CTTTGCTACCCCACGATAAATCGTGGGGTTAGGTTTAGATTGCATTATTATGGCGGATATTATTTTTTGTAAAAGGTTGAGTTTGAGAAGAAGTATTTACAACCGTGCTGGAAAATTTTGAGTGACTGGCGTAGGACTAAAGTCCGGGTAGAGAGAATTTGTCCATCAACCCTACGCTCTTGCCTCGTAAGCCGCAAGGCGAAGCGGGTAAGCGTGGGGTTGATGCAAGCAAAAACAATAAGGGCTTTCCACGAAGGGATCCTTTGGATAGCCCAATAATTAATGGTTATACCAATCCCGGCAAGAAAGGAAAAAATTTGCACATCGATGAAAATAAAATAGAGCAACTTGTTTTGGAACCGGAAATCTTCAATGACGATGAGCGGAATGAAATTCTTTCTCACATAAACAGTTGTTCCGTCTGCAAAGAAATTTATGATACGTATAATAATATCTATGCTGATTTAGCCGCCGGCATTAAGCGCTCCGCCACAAGCAGCGATGAAGAAATTGCCAGACGAATCTACCAACAGTTAAGTAATTCCGAAGAGAGTAAACTTCTTGCGGAAAAAAACGCAGCCGTTCAGGTCTATAACGGCAGGACCGAGATTGTTGAAAGAACGAAGACATTTTCAATAGGCAACATTTTTCATTTCATCAAAGCGTACCCCATTCCTTCATTAGGTTTTGCTGTAGTAGGTGTTCTTGCGCTGGCTTTTGTTGTCGGTCAATACAAAAGTTATTTAAAAGACAGCAACCCTTACTCGCTTGATGTAAAAGAGAACAAAATATTGGTATATAACAAGGAAGGAGATTTATTATGGACGAAATCTTCTGTTGGGTTGGCGAAATTTAGTGTTGATTCATTGATGGGTTGGGTGGTTAACCAAAGAAGATATTTGAGTTTGCTTGATATTGATTCGAATGATAAAAATGAACTATTACTAACCGGATATTACAAGTCAAAAGGTTATTATAACTCAGACTCAGTTTATTGCTTTAATAGTGATGGATCATTAAGGTGGGTTATTGGTCCGGAAGATGCAAAGTATAACTATGCACCAAAATGGAAAAGAACACAATGGTCAATTCGAGATTTTTTTACAGTGAAAACTAAAAGCGGCAACAACCTTTACGTAATTGCTGATGACGAGTCATACGCTGGAGCAGTAATTTCTCAGGTGGATCCTAAAACAGGTAAAATTTTGTCTTCACTTTATCATTCAGGCTGGTTAACAGCAGAAAATCATTTTGATATTGATGGTGACGGTAATGAAGAAATAATCATTGGAGGTACAAGCAGTTTTGACAAGCCGAGTTTAATGGTTTTGAGATCAAATAATTACTTAAAAGGAGTGATGCCAGACCTTTATCAGACACAAAAAAATGCTGTTAAGGGAAACGCAGAATATTATTTGATGTTAAAAGTTTCTGATCTAGGCAAGCTTTTATCTGAATCGGGGGCATACGACATATACGAAATTAAGAAATTTGATAAGAACGGGATTGAAGTACTCACGAGGGAGATATTAAGTCACAAAAATAGATACGATTATGATGCACTCGTTTATGCATTTGATGCCAATTTGAATGCAAAGCATCTAACGGCGAGCGCATCATTTGCCAAGTTATATTCCGACATGCTCGAAAAAGGAAGACTTAAGGCACCGTTAGATTCAGTTTATTTTAAGGCTTTAAAAGACTCTATTCTGTATTGGGACGGGGACAAGTTTGTTAATTACCCAACGAAGAACAAATATTGGAATAATAAATAGCGGGTTGCAAGCTTGCCCCAATGCCTTTAATCGGGTTGAAAGTTGCAAGTTGAAAAATAGGATACAATAAACAAAAAAAATATTCTTGAGAGTATTCTGAATGTTTTATTTGGTCAGTACGTTTAAATTTAGATAAAATGATTTTTATTCAATATTTTAATGCAGCGATTAAATAAAACTGGAATGCCTACATTACTGGTAAAAAACGGTTTCAAATTTTTCTTTTATGCAAACGAACATTTGCCTAAACACATACATGTTGTAAAGGGTGATAATTATGCAAAGATAGAACTTGGAAGCATGATGATAATCGAGAATTACTTTAGGGCATCTCTAAAAACTATTTCTTAATAAATAGAACGCTGATAAACGCGGATAAAGCAGATTTTCGCGGATAGCATTTGAGGTTTTTAGAGATGCCCTTTGGTAAATCCGAATTGAAAAAGGTTCTTGAAATAAGTAAAGAATACAATGAATTTTTTATAAGGAAATGGGATGAATACTTCAAAAGGTAAAAGAATTTCTTTTAATAATAATTACTTGAACGTTGAGTTGGAAGATGGAAGAATAATTGCCACTCCTTTAGATTGGTACCCGGAATTAAAAAATGCTACTATAGAACAAATTGAGAACTACAGGTTTATATGTAGAA
>JAKAEE010000096.1 GCA_021820065.1 Bacteroidota bacterium
CTTACGGGGTGTCGGTTCCGTAAGTGTAATTGATGTGAAAGGGTATTTGGATGCCCACACCGCTCCGGATCTTGAAAATGTATTTAATAAACTGCTGGATCAAAAGCAGTTTAAGGTCGTTGTTAATTTTAACGATCTTAAATACATCAGCAGCGCCGGACTAGGTGTGTTTATGGCATATGTTGAAACCATGAGGGAAAACCAAGGGGACATAAAGTTCTCGAACATGAAAGAAAATGTGTATAACATTTTTGATCTGCTTGGCTTCCCAATCTTGTATGAATTTTACAAAGACGAAAACGAAGCTATCCACAAATTCATTCCTTAAGGATCATTTTTGAATTCAGCTAACAAAATATTCGAAAAGGAGATAGTAGTAAAAAGTACTACCGACAATCTTGCTCTCATCAGAGAGTTTACGAAATCCTCCGCCGAAGAAATTGGCTTCTCCGATGAAGTAACGGGCAAGATAGTACTTGCTGTTGACGAAGCATGTACCAACATAATTAAACACGCTTACAAATATTCTCCTAACGGGGATATATACATCAGCATGAAATGTGAGAATGCAAAATTCACAATTTCAATTACCGACGAAGGCAATCATTTCGATCCCAATAAAATTCCGGAACCGAATTTGCGCGAGTATTACAAACAGAAACGTGTCGGCGGACTCGGGATGTTTTTAATGAAAAAGTTGATGGATGAGGTTAAATATTCCACCATCACCGGAAATAAAAATCAAGTTGTATTAGTAAAGTATCTTCCGCGATAGGCATGCATCAATTAGATAATAATGCCGCCCTTAGAAATTTCTCGGCTCTTGTTGATTTCAGCAACCTGATTAATTCAAATCTCGATCTGAATTTTACACTCAACAATATTCTGCTTACATGTTTCGGAAAATTTCATACTACAAAGGGAATGGTCGCGCTTTCTAACGAACAAAATGTTTTCGAAGTAAAAGCAAGCAAAGGAATCCCGGGACAAATTATAAGTGCATTTCCTACCGTCAAGTTTGACGACTACAAGGGTATAGATAACTTCCAACAATTTCTTGATGCGAATAACTTCCCGGTGTTTCAAGAGATACGATCTTCAGAAGGATTGAAAGGGTTTCTAATTCTTGGTCAGCGACTAACAAACAAACCTTATGATGAAGAAGATGTTAACTTCCTAAAAACCATTCTCAACGTTGGCTCTACCGCGATTGAGAACACGCTGGTAGTTGACAAGTTGAAAAAAGTAAATCGCGAGCTTGATGCAAAAGTTAATCAGCTAAGTTCATTGTTCGATCTAAGCAAAGAGTTTAGCGGAATTTTGCAGATCGAAATGGTAAGTAAGATGCTGGTTTATTCGTTGATAGGGCAGATGCTCGTTTCAAAGTACTCGATCATTTCATGCGCAAATAATATTCACACGTTTTTAGAAAACCGTTTTGATGAAAATCATCTTAGGCTTGCTCTCAAGTCTTGCGATACAAATCAATTTTCAAAAACTTTTACAAGAAATGAGCTAACCGGTGATTTGAAACCGTTTGCCGATGTGGGCGTTGATCTGATCGTTCCTATGCAGATAAAAGGCGAAACCAAAGGGTTGATTTTGCTGGGCAAGAGAAAAAGTGAATTGGGTTACAGCAAGTCGGACGTTGAATTTGTTTCGTCGCTCGGAAGTTTGGCAATCATATCTATAGAGAACGCACGGTTGTTCAAAGAAACTTTAGAAAAGCAGCGGCTTGAAAAAGATCTTGAGACAGCACGCAACATTCAGAACAATCTTTTGCCGAAGACGATTCCAGCGCTTCCAAATTTTGAAATCTCTGCTTTCAACAGATCCGCAAGAATGGTTGGCGGTGACTATTATGACATAGTTAAACTTGATAACAACAGGATACTTTTTGCTATCGCCGATGTTTCCGGCAAAGGTGTTCCGGCTGCATTACTGATGGCAAACATTCAAGCATTCTTAAAATCTATTTGTAAGATGAATCTTCCATTGGCAGAGGCAACAAATCTTCTGAACGATCTTGTTGCAGAAAACACTACGATGGGCAGCTTCATCACTTTTTTCTGGGGAATTTTAGACAACGAGAAACATGAGTTGACTTACGTTAACGCCGGTCATAATCCGCCGCTGCTTGTCCGCGATTCCCAAATTACAAAATTGAAAAAAGGTGGGATGATTCTTGGTGTGATGCAGACAACTATTCAATATATTTCAGAAACGGTTACACTGGAAAGCGGCGACGCATTGGTACTATTCACCGACGGCATTACAGAGGCGATGAATACCAAATGGGAAGAATTTTCGGATGAACGTTTGGAAGAACTAGTGCGTCTAAAATACCAGGAAGATTCACAGAATCTGTTGTCACACATTAAAACAGATGTTGAGAACTTTACTAAAGGCGCCGAACAATCCGACGATATTACTAGTCTGGTTATAAAGGTAAAATAAATTTCAGTAGAGCAACTAAAGATGATGAACCAAATTAAAAAATTCTGGGTGAAAAATTACACCAAGTTTATTCTGCTTACAACTATTGTTTTCTTTCTGATCGGCTTGGTAAATTTTTTCTTCATCTTTGAAATTACCGCTCAATCCAATGACGAATGCCTTTGGGTTATGAAGAAAGCGACTACGGACAGCACCGCAATTGAATTCCAGTTTGTAAAAGAAAACGGCGTTACCTGGAATGCCGGTATCCGCGACGGTGATTATCTATTGTCAATCGATGGTGTGAGAACTTACGATCTTATTACCGCATCTCGAATTCTTGACGGCGTTCGGGCTGGTGATTATGCTACTTATAAAGTTGACCACAAAGGGAAAATTTTTGAGACTAAGGTCCTTGTAAAAAAACTAATAAACTTTTTCGGTTTTGCCATCGCTTTGCTTTCGTTTCTCTGGTTGATAGTCGGTTTTGTTGTTGTAATGGCAAAGCCAGAAGGAACAACTCAAAGATTGTTTTATAGGATCAGTCTCTTTGCAATTCTTTTTGCAATGTTAAGTTTATTGTATCGCGGTCAAGGTGCGCTCAATCCTTTGTTCGAAAGCAAAGCATTGCTTGTTACGGTGGATACACTTTGGACTCTCGGCGGTTCGTTTCTGGGTTTTATGTTGGTCAGATTCTTCTGCATCTTCCCAAATGAAAACAAGCTGATAAAAAAGAAATGGTTCAATCGTTTTCTGCTCATAGCGCCGTTCGTAATGTTTGTTGCGGTAGAAGCCATTAAATTTTTCTATGCTTATCAGGATCCTACCGGAAGGAGTTATAATATTCTTGCCAATGTTATTGGAATCACTCTCGGCGTAACGTTCATAGCAGGTTTGGTTTTCCTTTTTCTCAGCTACATAAAATTAAGCAACAAACGGGAACGCAATTCAATTTTCGTAATTCTGGTTGCATATCTGATTGGCGTGTTAGCTCTTATCTATACGTCAACTTTGGCAGCTGCAATCGCCGGATTGATCTTCAATAACCCGGCATACTTTACACCAATCATCTTATTAGCGTTGCTGCCGATCGCGTTTGGGTATTCGATCTTCCATTATTCGCTGATGGATGTTAGCGAAGTTGTTAAAAACACCGTCGTTTACGGCGTGGCAACTATTATGCTCGCTGCACTTTATTTCTTGTTGATTTACGTAATCGGTCAAAGCGTCAGTTCAGCAATTGGTACCGAATACCAAGGAATTATTTTCGGCGCAGTTTTCGTTCTGTTTGCTGTTGTGTTTCAATCTACTAAAGATAAATTTCAAGAATTCTTAACGGCAAAGTTTTATCCCGAACAATTCAGCTACCAGAAAGGATTGCTTGAGTTTAACGGAGCGATTGCCAGCGTTGTCGGGAGACAAAACATCTTTGATGCTATCCAAAAACTTTTTGTTCAGGTTCTCCAGATTGAAGCATTCGGACTCTTGCTTAAAAATGAAAGCGGCGTGTTTGAACTCGTTCGATATCAGGGTATTTCGAACAACCGGTTAAGCCTTCATAACGACAAACCGGTTATCGAGAATTATTGTTTGGAATGTATGATGCTGGGTAAGAAGCAAGTAATTGAACGTCAGGATTTTGCAGAAATCTTGGGCAGCTCTGCAAACAAATTTCTTGCTGAAGAAATTTACACCATCATACCGTTATTTATAAATTCAAAGCTCATCGGTTTATTGCTGATTGGATTGAAACACTCCGGTTCCCAATTTACCGGCAAAGATTTAGATTTATTGATTTCAGCATCACTTCAAACTGCAATCTCGATTGAAAACGCGCGGCTGTATGAATCCGAAGCCGAAAAACAAAAAATTCAGCGTGATCTTGAAAACGCCAGACATATTCAGGAAACTTTACTGCCGAAGGTTGTACCGCAAATAAATAATTTAAACATTTCCGGTAAAATGATTCCGGCAATGCATGTGGGCGGAGATTATTTCGACCTGATAAAAATTTCCGACACGAAACTGTTTGTAGTTGTTGGAGACGTTTCCGGTAAAGGATTGAGCGCCTCGTTCTATATGTCGAAGCTTCAAACAATGATTCGTTTGTACTGCACGGATGGAAAATCACCGCGGGAAATTCTTGTGGAAGTAAATAGCAGAATAAGCGAGAGCATCGAAAAGAATTGGTTTATTACAGTAACTCTCGGGTTGTTTGATGTAGAGAAAAAGTCGTTGACGGTTTGCCGTGCCGGACATACATCAATAGTTAGAATCAGAAACGGCAAGTTGGAATCGCTTCAGCCGGCTGGAATGGGTATTGGCTTGGATAGGGGAGAAGTATTTAGTAATTCGCTTGAAGAAGCTGTTTATAAACTTGAGAATAATGATTTATACTTTTTTTATTCTGATGGCGTTACTGAACTGATGAATGAAAACGATGAATTATTTGGCGAAGAAAGATTGGGAAAATCTTTACTAACGAATGCCGGCAAAAGCTGCAATGATATTGAGGCGGGTTTAATTAAAGAACTTTCCGATTTCCGAGGCAAAACTCCGCAGTATGACGATGTGACTACCTTGTTGGTGAAATACAAAGATTAGTTAGCTGAACGATTTAAAATGAAAAAGCCCCGTTGAAGCGGGGCTTTTTTGTAAATGCGAAAGATTCTTAAAACTGAAGTTTGCTTCCGGAACGATGAGCGTATTCCAATACAAATGCGCTAGCAACAAACACTGATGAGTATGTACCGGTTATCATACCTATAAACAACGCGAAAGCGAAACCACGCAAAACTTCGCCACCGAAAATTAGAAGAACCACGATGGATATTAAAACGGTGAATACTGTGATGATGGTTCTGCTCATCGTTTTATTAATCGCGTGATTAATATTTTCTTCTATGGAAAGTGATTTGTGAATTCTCATCTGCTCACGAACTCTATCGAAAACAATAACTGTGTCGTTGGTAGAATAACCGACTAATGTGAGAAATGCGGCCAACACCGTTATGGAGAATTCAAGATTAAGTCCGGGAAATAGTCCGTATAGTGCGACAAAAATTCCTAGCGTCAAAAGGACATCGTGAAATAACGCGATAACAGCGCCAAGAGCAAAAGCAAATTTGAATCGGAATCCCAAGTAAATTAAAATTGCAACTAGCGAGAGAATAACAGCTATAACAGCATTTCTTTTTAATTCTTTGCCGACTTTAGGACCGACGCGATCTTCTTTAAGAAGCTTAAAAGGATTGTCTGCAAACTTTTCCGAAAGCCTTTCCTTTATAATATCTGCAACGCCTAAACGAACAACGACGCCGGTGTTAGTAGAATCCGATCCTGTCAGCGTTGTTTGAAATCCGGCAGCGAAAAGCCGATTGCCAACAGCTTCCGATGTACGGGGATCTTTGAAAGAATAAGTAATTGAGTTACTAGTAGTATCTTTAACAGAATGTTGAACCCCCGGGAAATTTGTGACTATTAAATTTTCAATTCTGCTTTTCACTTCTGGCATAATTTCTATTGGTATTTCCTGAAGTTCTGTTCTTAGAAGGATTCCAGTTTGACCTCCAAACGTCTTAACCTCCATGTTGCCTAAGCCAAGTTTATCAACTTCAGTTCGCACGTATGAAATATCTACAGGCTTTGCAAAATCAAGCGCAACTTCCGAACCGCCCTTAAAATCTATACCGAAATGAATTCCTCTAACAAGAATCGCAATGATACCCAATAAAAGTATAGTAGCCGACACAAAATAAAAAATTGTGCGTTTACCCATGAAGTCGATATTTAAATTATGGAAAAGTCGCATCTATCAATACTCTCCTAAAATTTTAACCAATATTAATTTTGTATCCTTTGTTTAACAAGAAGTCGTAAATAACTCTTACGATAACAAGTTGGCTGAATAAACTTACAACCAATCCGATCATTAAAGTCAAAGCAAATCCTTGTACTGGTCCGCTTCCAAATTGGTAAAGAATAATTCCCGTGATAAATGAAGTTACATGGGAGTCAAAAATTGGTGCGAACGATAATTTGAATCCACTATCCACAGAAGCTTTCAAAGTTTTTCCTAGTGCCATTTCTTCACGGATTCTTTCGAAAATAATTACGTTGGCATCAACCGCCATACCCATTGTAAGTACTATACCACCTATACCGGGCAATGTTAATGTTGCACCGAATCCGGCAAGAATTCCTAAAAGATTAACAATTGTAACAGACAGCGCAACTACCGAAAATGCTCCGCCAGTTTTATAATATATTATCATAAATATGCCGATAAGTACAAATCCTATAAGAGATGAACTAACGCCCTCATTGATTGAATCCTGCCCTAATGATGGTCCAACGGTTCTTTGTTCAAGCGTTTCAACAGGGGCGGGAAGTGCACCAGCTTTCAAAACAATCTCTAAAAGTTTTGCTTCATCTAAGTTTGGCATACCGGAGATCTGCGAACTTCCGTTTGGAATTTTACCTTGAATTACTGGCGCAGAATAAACACCGCCGTCAAGAATAATAGCACATCTCTTACCGATATTAGAGCCGGTAATTCGTGCCCACTCCCTGGCGCCTTCGGCGTTCATTTGCATCGAAACAACCGGTGCCGATGTTGAAGGATCGATATTCGCCTGTGCGTCGGTAATTACTCCACCGGTTAATTCCGGCTCTTTATTAACCAGGTACATTTTGTAATAGTTTGTTCCGTCGCTGCTTTTTTCAGGTCTGGCTTCGTATACAAATTCAACATTATCTGGCATGATTTTTTTCACTTCCGGATTCTGAAGCATTGCATTGATTTTCTCACGGTCGCTCTCTTTTACAAATGCTTCAGCTGTTCTTCCTTGAGGATCAAGCAAGTGAGCTACATAAAAGAAGGGATGTTCCTTCGCAAATTGTTCATCGGTTAATTTCTTTTGATTTGTTGTGTCTTTCTTTGAAGCGGTTTCATCTTTTTTATTGTTCAACGAATCGGCCGCATATTTTCCGGCAAGCGCCTCATCAATTTTTTTCATAATTGAAATTGTAAAATCCGGGTCCTTTAGCAGTTTGAATTCAAGAAGAGCCCTTCCTTGAAGAAGTCTTTTTGCTTCTTCTTCTCTTGCTATACCGGGCAACTCGATAACTATTCTTCTCGAACCTTGTTTCTGGATGCTCGGTTCGGAAACACCGTATTGGTCAACTCTGTTTCTGATAATTTCTATTGCGCGGGATACAGCATCTGCTTCCTGCTGTAAAAGGCGGTTCTCAATTGTTTTATCATCTTCGCGAATAGATCCGAAATACCTGCTCAAGCGAATGTTTTTTTCTTTCATTTTTCTTGTAAAGATTGCAACAACGTTTTCATCAGTTTTTCTGGATTCCTTTTCAGACTCATTCAAAATTTGATTGAACTGATCATCCGGTTCCTTTGCTAATTTTTCCAGAAGTTTTGTCGTGTTCACTTCCATTAATAAATACATTCCACCCTGAAGATCGAGACCAAGTTTAACTCTTTTTTCTCTTGCGGCTTTGTATTTAGGATTGCTTGCTAAAATGCTATCCTTCATGGCAGCAACAATGTCGTCTAGTTCTGTCTTCGCAATGGTAGGATGACTTTTTTTGTAAGCTTCTTGAAACGACTGAAGCTGTGCTGATACAATCTTGTTGTTCTGGTAATCTTGATATGTTGGATAGAGGAGATATAAAGAGAGACCAATCGCAGCTATTATCAGAATGATTCTGAATCTTAATTCTTTCATTATAATCAGCTATTTAGTTAATGAATTCAGTGAAATTTTAAGGCATCAAATATAGA
>JAKAEE010000028.1 GCA_021820065.1 Bacteroidota bacterium
ATAAGGTATCTGTCCTCATCGTTTTTTTCCGGGAAAAGATTTTCTTCGGAGCTTAGGCTGCCAATCTGCCTTGCTGGTCTCTTTGCGGCAACATTCCTACCAATCTTGCTTTCATGATTGACGGGATTTCCCCGCTCTGTAATGTCAGCACCGCTTCCAAAGAAATCTCCATCATATTTTTTTCCTCTAAATGACATCTCTTTAATCTATCACCAATTGGTAACCAAAGTAAATTTGCGCTGAATACTCCCCACAATGTTGCGATGAACGCAGTTGCAATGCTTTGAATCAAAACATTGGGATCCGTGCCGGCGTTCGCGAGCGTTATAATCAAACCCATAACGGTTCCAATGATACCCATCGTTGGAGCGTAGCCGCCCATTTTTGTAAATATCTGAATATTGGAAAAATGTCTTTCCTGCATCGCCTTAAGTTCCAGCTGCGCAAGAATTTGCAATGATTCACCATCTGTTCCGTCAAGAGCAAACTTTGTCATTTTCCGGGGGAATAGATAATCGAACTTTTTCAAATCTCTTTCTATCGAAAGTATCCCTTCCCTTCTTGCCTTCATCGAAAGTTCGACAAATGTATTAATCAGTTTTTCGATATTGTAAGTCTTGGGGAAATATGCCAGCTGAATCAGTTTATAAATATTTGAAAATTTATCTAAGCCAAAACCGATTATTACCGCTGAAAAAGTTCCTCCGAAAACAATTATCAAAGATGAAAGGATAAACAATGCGCGAAGCGACCCGCCCTCAAAAAGGAAGGAACCGAATATGGAGAAGACACCAATAATTAATCCGAATGTTGTGCCGAACTTTTTTATCATAAATAATTGATCAGTGATTTAGATAAAACGTTTGCCAATAGTTTATTAGACACTTGAAGCAAATAATCTTGCTGCTGAAGATCAACCACAAGCTTTGCGGTATCGATACCTTGTACCTTTGTCAGCATTGCTTGATAGTTATCCGATTGATTCTGCAGCAAATCGTGAATGTTCTGAAACCGATTTATCTTCGCACCGTTTTCCGATTGCACATTTAGCAACGCATTGTAGGCGGTACTTAGATCGTTCAATTGTGTTTGAGTAGGAGCGTTACCGCCGACAAGCGAATCGATTATGTTGTTAACCGCAGTAAAAATTCCCGTACCGGATATTTTTGTGCTGGGGATGTTAATTGTTTCGGTAACGTTATCAGAAAGTCTCAGCTTAACTTCTCCGGAATGATCAGTTGCAGAAACAACTGCTTTTCCGTTTACGTCTATCGAAACCGGGTCACCGGAATAGTTGGTTCCTCCGAACAAATACATTCCGTTCTGTTTTGTATTAACGTTGTTAACAATTGCCGCCAATGAATCTTTTATCGATTGAGCAATCGAACCGTAGTTCGAAGAATTCAAAGCATTGACTGCGCTGTTCGATGAACTAATTACGTTTTGAAGTTGTGTGGTCACTTGATCAAGAGAATTTAACGATGATTGCATAAAGCTGGTTGCGCTGTCGGCGTTTTTTATATATGACAAAGTCTTGTTGTTCTGCGAATTCAACCTGATAGCGTCCAGTGCGCCGGAAACATCGTCCGAGACATTCAAAATCTTGGTGTTTGCAGCAAGCTGAGATTGTATTTGAACTTCCTTCTGCGCAACTTTATCGTGGTTGTAGAGATATTGATCTGCCATCATTCCTTCGGTAACTCTCATGATGCTACTCCGTTAAAACATGTTTAATAATGTTTGGATCATATCGTCAGCTATCTTAATCATTTTTGCCGCGGCGTCGTAAGACCTTTGGTATTTCATAATATTCGTCATCTCTTCGTCAATCGATACACCTGAATAAGATTGTTTTTGCGTTTTAAGATTCAGCATAATAGTATTGTCTGATTGCACTTCATTATCGCTCTGATTTTTATCCAGTCCGATGCTGTTGAGTATTGATGAATAACCATCGCTGAAAGAAAGGTTGTTCAGTTCTAGAAATTTTGTGTTCAACAAGCTGGCAATCTTGTTGGAAACATTACTGTTGCCGTCAGCACCTTGTACATCCGAAGCCGCTATGTTCCCGGGATCTGTAAGAATGGAAGAATTAATTTTCAGCTCGCCGTCAACAACCGCGTTAACAACGCCCGAAGAACCGACCTCACCAAAAAATGGAATTCCGTTTGTCGAAGCTCCCGTGGTTGAAAGCGTGTATCCTTGCATGTGAAGTTCATTCACTTTCGAAACAAATGTATTTTCAAGATTTTCCAAATTGCTTAGGTAGCCCGGAATCTTGTTCGAATAAAGATCTGAGAGAGCATTGAACTGACCTGAATTAACAACAGCAACGGAGTTTGTATCGTGAACAGACACAAGGCGAAGCTGACCGTTTATATTTGCCAGTTGGAACTGATTGTAGCCGGATTGATCGGCACCGTAAGAGCCGCCAACATTTACCTGAACCGCACCGGAATCACTTTTCTGAACAGAGACATTAACAAGCTGGCTTAATTGATCTATCAAAGAATCTCTTTGATCTTCAAGCTCGCTTGCTTTCACTCCTCGCGATTGAGCATCGTAAACCTGAAGATTCAAATCATGAATCTGTTTTAAGTAACCGTTGATTTGATCAACCGTAGAATTCGCATGTTGTTGCACTGAATATTGTATATCGGTGAGACCGTCAACAGTCTGCTTGAATCTTTGACTTAGGTTTTGTGCTTTCTGAACTACGTTCAATCTTAACTGTGATGAAGTAGGGTTGGCGGATAATTCATTCCACGAGTTGAAGAAATCCGTAATGCCGGCAGATATGCCAGTGCTTGAAGGTTCTCCTGTGAGCGTCCCTATCTGCTGCAAAACTCCAGATCTTTTGTCGGCATCGGAAAATGTTGATTGGTATTTTCTTATTTGAGTATCCAGAACATCTTGGCGAACGCGCATTACATCCTGCACTTTAACACCCGCACCATTTCCGTCAAGATTAGCTTCCGAAGCAAGAAGAACTCTCTGGCGTGTATAGTCCGGGTTTCCTGCATTTGAGATATTATTGGACGATACATTAATGGCTTCTTGATACGTGCTCATTGTCCGTACAGATATGTCAAACAATCCGCCGATACTCATATTAAACTCTCTTGTTTACAAGTAAATGTTTATTTGTTCCGGCTGCCATTAACAAAGTTTCTTTTATCAAACCGCGTGAAAATTCAATTACGTCTCTAAGCTGTGTATTTCTGTTCTTAACACTATTCGCCTTTTCTTTCAAGACGCTTCTCAGCCGCAATAACTCATTCATTTCTTTGCCGAAAAAATTTTCCCCTTTGTCAATCATTTTTTCCAATGAATAATCCGAAAGCTCTAGATTGAACTGTTTGCCGATTTCCTTAACGGCTTTAATGCGATTGTTTTCCTCGTCTTCCAATTTTCGCAGAAGTATTTGTTCGCTGCTAATTGTCTGTTCCAACGCCGTATAATCGTTCTTGGTTATAGCCAGTTTCTGATCTTCAAGAGTCTGGATGAGCTGATCAAGATTTTCAGCTTGAGCCTTCATCGAATTAATTAAATGTCGTGTACTCATTGTTCGCTCTCTTTAAAATGATCGAAATAAGTGAGAACCTTATTGATGTAATTTTTAGTCTCATCAAAGGGCGGAACACCATTGAATTTATCGACATTTTGTGGCCCGGCATTATACGCCGCCAACGCGAGCTTGATATCGCCACTATATTGTCGAAGCATGTGGGCAAAATATTTAGTCCCGCCGAAAATGTTTTCTCGCGGATTAAATACGTCGTTTACACCCATATCTGTCGAGGTTGAATCCATTAACTGCATTAAACCTTTGGCATTGGCGCTTGAAACGGCGTTTTTATTTGCAGCGGATTCGGTTAGAATAATGGATTTGATAATATTTTTGTCAACCCCAAATTGATTAGCGGCATCGTCGATATGTTTTTCATACGTGTTTAATCTATCAATTGCAGTTTTGCTTGGCGATACCTTCGTGGAATCCGCCGGCGCTCCAGTGTTGTACATCTTCATGGAATTCATTCGTTCCGAAATTTTGTTGCGTATTTCCGGACTCATTTCTTCGCCGGTAATTTTCCGGTAAAGAAGTTCTGCAATGCCAAGACTGTGCGTCTCAGAGATTTCGGAAGCAATTTTCTGTTCAAAGATTGAATCGAACATGTCGTTGCCGTAACCTTCTTCGCTGCCAAATATTCCGTTCGTAGTTTTATTCATACTTTTCAACATCATCGACGTGAGCAAACTTTCAAACTGCTTTGTTGCCGACGCAATTTTATCTTTTTGTTTTTGATCGAACCGTGATTTTATTTCGATCGGTTTCGATAGTTGCCTATCGTTATCTATTCTTAACGTTAACTCTTTCATATTACATTATGATTAGTTCAGCCATCAAAGCCCCAGCTTCTTTAAGAGCCTGGAAAATGGAAATTATGTCTCTCGGAGAAACTTTTAGCGAATTCAACGCAGCCGCAACTTCTTGCACATTGCTTGCACCTTGTATTGCAACTGTATTTGTTGAATCCTGTTCTACATACGGAATAACATTGTTGAACAAAGTTGTTCTGCCTTGCGAAAACGGTTCGGGTTGAGAAATCATCGGGTACGAACGGATAGTAATATTCAAATTACCGTGAGTAATGGTAACGGGCTGAATCTTAACACCCTGGCCCGATACGACTGTTCCGGTTCTTTCGTTAAGAACTACTCTGGCAACTTCATCTACCGTTACATTTACATTTTCCACTTCCGCGAGAAAACCCATTAAGTTCTTTTGCTGAGCGGGAGGGACAGTAATTTTTATTTCCGCCGCATCGATTGCCTGTGCAGTGTTGGCTCCAAATTTCGTGTTCAAAGCGGTTGCAACATTTTCTGATGTTGTGATGTCCGGGTCTTTCAAATAAACCGAAACACTGTTGGGATTAATTTTAGATGTACCGATTGATTCTTTCAATGAACCGCCGCGCGGAACTCTGCCTGCAAGCGTGTGATTCTTGGAAATCCTGTTGCCGCTGAAAGTATTTATGTCATATCCGCCAACAGATAAAGGACCTTGTGCAAATCCGTAAACTTCCCCGCCAATTCCGGAAAGCGGCGTCATCAAAAGCGTTCCGCCTTGCAGACTTGTAGCGTCACCTAGCGATGAAACTACAACGTCAAACTCAGCACCGCCTTTAAGATTGCCGTCGAGAGTTGCAGTTACAATTACCGCCGCAACATTTTTCGTTTTCAAATCCGTCTGAGGAACAGTAATACCGAATCTTTTCAGCATACTCGAAACAGATTGTATCGTAAAAGATGAACGGTAACTGTCGCCGGTACCGGCTAATCCTACAACTAATCCGTAACCGAGAATCTGTTCCGAACTCTTTCCGCTTATATAGCCGATATCTTTTATCCGTTGCGCAAAGATCAAATTGCATGCAAACAAAAAGATAATTGACCATGCAAAGAATTTTGTTTTCATTTTTATTCCTAGAACAACCAATGTAAAAATTTTGTTATCCAGCCCGGCTTCTGAACATTGTCTATGATTCCATTTCCCTCAAAAGTAATTTCCGCTTGAGAAACGTTATACGAGTAAACCGAATTGTCGGAAGAAATATCCGAAGGTCTGACAATTCCTTTTATACGAATGGTCTGGTCTTCACCGTTTATGCTAATTTTTTTGCTGCCGCTTATTACCATATTTCCGTTAGCGAGAACAGTATCAACAGTCGCGCTGATTTTTGTGCTGATGTTCCCGGTGGTTTTTGTTGATCCGCTTCCTTGAAAATTATTATTTGTACCCAACGCGACCTGATTATTTGGTATGGTTGAAGTTCCTACATTACCGGATGCGCTGAGTCCGATATCGCTCTTTCTGCCGGCAGACGTTTCGGAATTGTTCGATGCTGTTGTTGATTCAACTACAAGTATAGTCACCGCATCGCCCGGCTGCGACGCTTTATTATCCGAGAACAACGAGACCTGAGCATTCTTCCTCATGCTCTGCGCAAACATCGATGAGGCAAATACTAAAGAAAGAATTATCAAAATCGTGCGTTTCATTTATTCCACCAATGATAGGTTGTACTTATCAATTACTTTTGCTTTGAAAATCTGGCTTCGGCACTGCACGTTGATTACCTGATCGATCAAACCGTCTTGACGCGCGATGCCTTCTACTGAAACGTCCACACCCTTTCCACCGGTATGAATTGTAACTTTCTCTCCGCGGTTGATGACGGGTATCGGTTCAATCATGCTTTGAAGCAACACAGATTTTTCGTTAATAATAATTTTGCTTCTGCAGTCCCTCAAAGCGTTCTCTTCAACGAGGTCGCCTTCCATCCTGGAAACGTCCATCAATTTTTTGTCGAACATTAATGGCGAGAGCGATTCATCCCTATCTATTTTTTGTTTCGAAACAAGAACGTTTTTATAAAGCTTAACACGAAGCGTGATTATCGAATGACTTACATTTTTTTTTGAATCGTAAATTTTTACCGGGATGTACGCATACTCGCCGGACATACGGAAATTTTTATCGGTATCGATTTCTAAACGTTCGTTTTGAGGCAGACGGAGTATTTCATATTCGTATTTTTCGTACGAACTCAGTTTATCATGCAAATATATTTTCAGACGCGAGTCGAAAGACTTCCCGTTTCCAAAAATGAATCCGAGCAATATCATCATTAAGATTTTCATTTCAAGATTAAGATCTCTTTAAGTTGTTTGCCATCGTCATCATGTTCTCAACAGTCTGAACTGTTTTGGAATTAATTTCGTATGCGCGCTGCGCCGCTATCATAGCAATCATTTCTTCAACTATGTCAACGTTCGAAGCTTCTAGGTAACCTTGATGAAGTTCTCCGAATCCTTCCTGACCCGGTGTGCCGATTATCGGTTGTCCCGATGCCGGAGATTCCGCATACAAATTATCGCCCAGTGCTACAAGCCCGCCGTTATTCATGAAGCGCGCTATCTCAATACTTCCAAGCTGAACAACACTGCCGTTGCCTTGATGCGCGGTTACAGTTCCATCCTGCCCGATAGCGATGCTGGAAATATCGCTTGTCAACGTGAAACCGGGATCCAATTCGTTTCCGCCTGAAGTAACAATTTTCCCGTCTGCATTTACTTTGAACGAACCGTCGCGTGTGTATGCAATTGTTCCATCGCTTTTGCGTACTTGAAAAAATCCTTCGCCTTGAATTGCGAGATCGAGCTGATTGTTCGTTGGTGTAATATCGCCTTGAGTAAAAATCTTTGTGGATGCCGCGGGTTTAACACCGTTACCGATCTGGATTTTTGAAGTTGATGTTTCTTCAACTCCCGGCGCGGAAGAAGTTAAGGGGTTAACATGAACTTCCTGGTACATCAAATCCTGAAACTCAGCTTTGTTTTTCTTAAAGCTGGTTGTGTTGATGTTTGCAATGTTGTTGGAAATAACCTCTATGTTAATTTGCTGTGCATACATTCCGGAAGCAGCCGTTCTTAAAGCTCGTGTTGACATATATAACTCCTTTAGATTTTTCCTATTTCGTTTGCTTCACCAAGCGAAGCATCGAGAGTGGAAATTACTTTCTGCGCGGTTTCAAATTCTTTATTCAGCGAGATCATCGCTTCCATTTCAACGATCGGATTTGTGTTTGATTCTTCAAGGAACCCTTGTGAGACAGCGAATTCATTTTCTGGTGCGTTCATTACCGTTTGATCTCCAGGCAAGAAATTCGAACCGTCAGTACGCATCAAGTCGCTTGGGCGCGGAACTGTTGCAACCATAATCTTGTCAACAATTTTGTCGCCAACTTTAACTTCGCCGTTTTTCGAAATCATTATGCTCGAATTCTTGTTCAGCAAACTGTCTTCAAGTGATATGCTTCCGTTTTTACCCATCACTTTTTTTCCGTTTGAATCAGTCAGCACCCCGTCTTCGCTCAATTTGAATCTGCCGTCACGTGTTAGTTCAACGCTGCCGTCGTCACCTTTCACAACAAAAAAACCTTCGCCTGAAATTGCAAGATCCAGCGGATTGGATGTTTGAAGAATTTCGCCTTGCTGTTGGCTTGTAACTTTTTTGATAACGACTTCACCCGCCTGGTTAATCATTTCCGAAAATGGGATCTCCCGTTTATATCCGGTTGAGTTGAGATTGGCAAGGTTGTTGGCAATTACATCGATGTTTTTCAACCTCTGATCCAAACTTCTGCCTGCAGCATATATCCCTTTGATCATTATATCTCCTGCATTTCTTTAACTTCAAAAAATTTCAATCGTGCCGCCAATATTAATTCACCTTTGGAAAGATTCATTTTCCGCGCAGCTTTGCTAAGCTGTTCTTCCGTAACTTTGAACACAGCCGGATTACTTCTCAAAATTTTTCTCGATTTGATCAGTTTCGCATCACTTTTTGATCCGCCGATTTTTTCTTCGCGCATCAATCCGATTCTCTCTTTCAACAAACTCAATGATTTACTGTTGAACCTGGAGATGTACCTTCTTACCAAAATAAGAAGCACTATCAAAAACGAAATAGCGGCGTAAGCCTTGTATATAAATGGTATTTGCGTAAACAGAATCAAAAGAGCATTCACACCGGATGATTTTGGTTCGGCTGTTTCAACTGCTATGTCACGCTGCATTTCAGCCAGCGGCACCGGGATGCTCAAAGCTAAAGATTGTTTTCTGCGCGCTTCATCAATCTGCTTTTGAACCATAGCGTGAATGTCAATCGAATCCCCCGCTGCATTTAAAAGTGAATCGGCGGACTGGCCTTTTGCGGTCATAACGAAACAAAAAATTATTGCCGTGAACAAAATCTTTTTCATAATGAAAGTTTTCTTTTCAATGGAAATATCAGATGAATTATTGTGCCTTTAAGCGGCAGCAAATTGAATTCCGCCGATCCTTCATTCTTCTTCATCAATTCATTGATCAATCTTACCGTTACATTCGATCTGTATTCGTTTTCGTTGGCAATGCCGGCTATCTGTTCTGTAGTAAAAACTGAAAGCACAATTTTCTCTTTGATATACTTTGTTTGAATTACGAATGCGCCGCCCTTTCTTGACGCAGACTTAAGCAACGAAAAAATGCTGGTTAAAAGCTGCTTGATTTCACCTGCATCGGAAAGAATTGTCGGAATATTTTCCTCTAGATCAAGCTCGCATTCCAGACCAAGATTCTGCAGCGTAGCGTTGATGATGTTTCTAAACTCTTTAACAATCTTATTAAGGTCGCATGCCTGGCTATTTTGGTTTTGGGGTTTGTTCAAACCGGAAAATCTTGTAAGTCCGGCAATTAAGCCTCTTACTTTATCAATTTGATTTTTGATATTGCCTGTTGTCTGACGATCAATCGCAGCATTTTCATTTTCCAGTAAATCGGTTAGAGAAAGAATTACCTGAAGCGGCTCGCCGATCTCTTCCAGAATTCCTTCGGCAATATTTCCAATTGCGTAAACATCGGAATCGTTTTTCAGTTTGGACTGGTAAACCTGAAGCTCTTGGTAAAGCTTGTTAATACTGTCTTTCTGCTTGAGCTTCATAATTACCGGCATCACTATCCCAAGAATAATTTGCACCGATCTGTTCTCAAGCGAGACTTCAGAAACTTTTGTGATCGGCGTGTAAAGCGAAAGTATGCCGTGCTTCAATCCGGAATCGTAAATGGGAAAAATGAGCTGATTGACTTTCGAACCGCTGGCGGTGTACGTATCCAAATCCGGGACTATCGTTGGTTTTTTTGATTCAAAGATCCAATCAAGAATCCCGTCTCTGTGAATTTTGTTAACAGTGTTAACGTGCTGCGCGTTGGCTTTTTGATTTAGCGGAATAAGATGGCGCCCGGAATCGTTGAACATAAATAACTCAACTTCTTTCGCCTGAAGAATTCTTTTTACGAATGACAAAATCAGCGCATGAATTTCTTCAATCTTTTTTGCTTCTTCAATTTTTTGCTGAAACGACCATAAGTTCTGAACAAAAAAAGTGTACTTCTCAAGCAGATTATTATTGTTCTGATGATTTTCAAAACTGATTAATCTTAGATCGCCTCTCACATCAGAATTTTTCGTGAAGTACTGAAGCGATTTATGGAACGACTCGTACGAGCGAGTTTTTTCTTTTATTAGTCTCATACCAAATACTTTAATGATTCCATCTGCTGTAGAAGCGGTTCTTGGTAACCATCAATAAAATGACCAAGCTCGGCTAAATCTTTCACGTGCAGGGTTGTAAACACTACGTTATCCAGCTTTAAAGATTTTTCATAATCCAGATCACCTATTTTCAGCATCTGCGTCATGTAATCGGCAAGATGTACTACAGAGGAAAGAGTTGGAGTGTATGAGTTAAGAACCGGCGCATGATGATATCGAACGGTCTCTGTAATTATTTCGGGAATGTTCCAGCTCTTCAGCAAAGTTTCTGCGATTTCACCGTGCGTCATGCCGAAGACTTGCATTTCAGCTTCGGAAAAATCCATTCCGGCATTGATCAATTCATGAACATTTACGAAATCAGAATGCATGAATTTATGAACAATGGATAAGCCGACATCGTGAAGGAGTCCGGCAATAAATGTTTCGTTGCTTTTTTCAAGTCCGAAATCGTAGGCGAGCTTTTTTGAAATTGTTGCTGTTATGTATGAATGCAGCCAAAAACTTTTTTGATCCAGATATTTATCGGTTTTGTTTTTTATAGTCTCCATTAACGATAACGCGGAAACAATGTTCCGTATTTCATTGAAACCGAGTATCATAATCGCAAATTCTATCGACGAAACACGTTTCGCTAAACCGTAAAAAGGAGAATTTGCAATCGTCAAAATTTTCAGCACAACACTTTGATCTTTCGAAATTGCTTTTGCCAGCGTGTGTGGACTCGTATTTATATCATTTAACAGTTGCAGGACCTCGTTCAAGATTTTCGGTATCGGTGCCAGCGTATTTACTTTTTTTAGAATCAGTTCCGTCCTGTAACGGTTCTTACTGGTATCTGCTACTAGTGTTGTCATGTTTTCTCACTTAGTTGTTTTTCTCTAATAGTGATTCCATGTGCCCTCTGAACAAAGGCTCATAGCTTGCTATAAAACCGTCGAGATAATCCATGCTGCCAAAACCGAGTATCTCGATAATATTTTCGTCGAAGATATAATTGTCGTCCCACTCAAACGTTCCGATGCCGATTCTCTGCGTCATATAGTCCGCTAAGTGAATCAGCGACGAAAGAACTTTTCCGTTGTCTGAAAGCGAAGGTGTATGATGATTTGAAACTGCTTCTGTAATGTATGTGGGAAAATTCCATCTCTCTAAAAGGTACTCTGCAATTTCCTGGTGAGTAAATCCCAAAACTATTTTTTCAGCGTTGAAATATGATATCTGCTGTTCTTGCACAAGTTTTACAATATTGTTGAAATCGTAATTCATGTAGCGCTGCAATACAACCAGACCTAAATCATGCAGTAGTGCGGCTGTAAAAACTTCGCCGGATTTCGGGTATCTCAAATCGTCTGCAATTCTTTTTGCCGCTGTTGCAGTTAAAAGCGAATGCATCCAATAAGAATCGTGGTTCCAATTGGCGCCGCTTCTGCTCTTGAATGCATCAACCAGCGACAACGCGACTAGAACATTTCTCATGTGTTCAAACCCGATTATCACAATTGCAAACTCCACCGTAGCAACTCTTCGCGGTAATCCGTACAAAGGTGAATTAGCAATCGCTAAAATTTTGGTTACAATTGCCTGATCTCGTGAAATCACTTTGCACAAATCGGCAGCGCTGGTTCTTTCGTTATCCAGAAGGCTGGAGACTTCAGTTATTACGTGAGGAACAGACGGTAAAGTACCGATGTTCGAAAGCTGTCTTCTAATCCGTTCCTTAGATTCCTGAGTTTTTACTTCATGCATTATAGTTCAGTAGTTTTTGTTTAAGAGCGTTTAATATTCTTGAATGTATCTGCGATACTCTGGAAACGGTTATGTTCAGTACCTGAGCAATCTCTTTGTAATTCAGATCTTCGTAGTAATACAAACTGAGAATGGTTCGTTCTCTTTCTTTTAGATTTTTAATTAGATCGATCAATCTTTGCTTCAATTCATTTTTTTCCAGAAGTGCATCCGGTATTTCTGAATCACCGGGCAATATTTCGTAAAGCTGCAAACTGCCGTCTTCGTTCGATGAATGATTAATCGAAAGTGTTGAGGTTGCCGTAGATGTTATGTTTTCTGAAAAGACGGGCACAGAAAGTTTTTCGTTGTATTTGCGAAGCTCGTCGTAAATCTTTCCGCGGATTCGCTGAATGGCATAAGTCTCGAACTTTGTACCGTAATCCGGATCGAAGCGGTCAATCGCCTCGCTTAATCCTTCTATTCCAAACTGAAAATAATCTCTCCGGTCCAAAAGATTATCCGGGACCAAATTTGTTTTGTGAATTACGTAATGGACAAGATTAATGTAGTTGAGAACGATTTGTTTTTTAAGTTCGGAAGTAGGCTTTTGTTTGTAGGAAGCCCATAAAATTGAATTATTCATTTTCTTTGTGTCCCGCTGAGTGATCTGACAAAGAATTAAGCTTATTGAGCGAGTTACTGTTTATTGCTTTTATTAATCCAATGGTAATCAGGCTGATCATCGCGGTAAGAAAAACGAAAATAGCAAATGAGTTGATAAGAACTTTTTCTACGGACATACCTCTTTGCGTGAAGTAGATGATCGAAAAGAGAAAAATCAACAAGCCCAATCTCAATACTATTTTATTCATAACGGCAGGCGCCTTTTTTTACCAATCAAATTGCAAAGACTATACCATCCGCGGATTTTGTTCTTAGCGAAAAAAAAATTTGAAAATGAAAGTTTTTGTAAGGATTCTAAACTGTTTCCGCGGTGTCTTTGGTCATTATTAGCCACGTGGCGATGGACTCGAATCGTTCTGCAATAGAATATATTTCTTCAGCAGTTCGTGATTGCGGTGTGCTTCTCAAATACAACTCTTGATTCAGAATTGACTGATGAATCGCGTTACTGAAAGATATCCATCCGAGAAAGTTCGGCTCGATGCCAAGAAAATGTTTGGACGCCATGGAAAGATTCGAGAAGGAATTCTTTGCTTCTTCAGCGTTGCTGCATTTGTTAAGAACGACTAAATTGTTTGCGCTGCTACCTTCGTTTTTGAGAAGCTTGATTACGGCATACGCATCCATAATGGCTGTTGGTTCCGGCGAAGTCAGAAGTATGTTGAAGTTGGATTTTGAAAGCTGATAAAGTGTAAGTTCATCCGCACCGGCTGCAGAATCAAGAATAAAATAATCGTACTTAGTAGCAAGCCGATCCAATGCGAAGAAGAAGTAATCTAGTAAATCCCTATTTATATGCGGATGATCTTCTCTGCCCGAGTCTCCGAAAATAAAATGAAGATTGGCTGAATAGCTAAAAACCAATTCTTCCAGCGATTTCTTTTTTTCGAAAAATTCGGAAAGAAAATTATCCGTGGTTCTATTCAATAATATGTTCAGATTGGAAAAGTTAAGGTCGAAGTCGATAAGAAGGACTTTCTTACCCGACCTCGCGAGTGTGTACGCAAAGTTAGCGGCAAAGAAAGACTTACCCGTTCCCCCTTTCCCTGAACAAACTGAAATTATTTTTGAAACGGGCAGATTATTCTCTCTTCCCGCCATGCGTGATAGTTGAATTATCCGTGATGCTTGTCCGTTCATGAGAAAAGTTTACCGGTGTAAATTAAGTTTGCAAGGTAATTCGGGTTCACCGAAACAATATCATCCGGTATCGTTTGACCGTTTGTTAAAAACATGACCGGCACATTATGCGTCGTGGAAAGATTCATAATGTTGCCGAACGCAACGGCTTCATCAACCTTAGAAAAAATAACCGACTTGTAATTCAGAACTTTGAATTTCTCAGCTATATCATTCAACGTTCTGGTTGAGCTGGTTGAATTGACCACAAGAATTGTTTCTTCAACGCCGGCGGCATCCAAATATTTTTTGATCAACTCAAGATTCTGTTTAGCTTTTTGGCTGCGCCCAACTGTGTCTATAAAAATCAGTTCTTTGTTTTTAAACTTCTTAATCAACTTCGGCATGTCTTCAGGTTCGTAAGCCACTTCCATTTCGATATCGCTTACTTCTGAAAAAATTCGGAGTTGGTCAATCGCACCAAGTCGGTAAGTATCAATAGAAATCAACCCGACTTTCAGCTTGTGAATTATTTTTGAAATCACTGCAAGCTTTGCGATGCATGTTGTCTTTCCGACACCCGTTGGACCAACGAGTGCAATCTTTGTCGTTTTGTTTTTCTTAACCTTAAAACTCGTTGTCGGTATCAGGGACGCCATACTTGAGATGAGATAGCTTTCAAGATTGGAACTCTCAAGAAAATTGTAAGAATCCCACAAATGCTTAGTCAGATCCTTGATAATATTTTTATTTACTTCATGATCTTCAAGCGTGTTGGCAAGTTCATCTACTGCTTTTTCGATTTCCTTTGAAGAAGATTTTCTTTCCGAACCGTTCCCTTTCTCTTCGAGAGAAGAACTTTCTTCACCGCGTCCGTAAATTCTTTTCGAAAGCTTTTCCAACTCATCTTGAAATTTTGAACTGTTTATGGAAGTCGGTAAGTTCTCCTTTGCGGTTTTAGAAGTAGGCACTTGATCAATTCCGGCAGTAATTTCGTACATATTTTTCATTCCGCGGCGTTTTTCTCCTTCTATGATGCGCGTTCCAAGAATAATCGCATCGATACCGAGTTCTTTTTTCATCTGCTGTGTCGCTTCTTTTAACGACGGCGCCAAATATTTTTTAACTTGCATTGTCCACCTCTAATCTGCCAATGAATTCCAGTTCAATATTTGCCGGCAGTTCCGTGTACGAAAGAACTGTGAGCCCGGGAAAACTGCTGTTGATTAAACGGTAAAAATATGGTCGTATAGTTGCCGAGGTAATTAAAATAGGAGGATACCCCAGCGAGTAAAATTTTTCCATGACGGCTTTTAACTGCGAACTTAGTTCGCGTAAAACGGTTGGATGCAATCCAAGAGTTACAACATTGTCTTTCTGTGACTGCAACGACTTTGTAACCGCTGTTTCAAGAGATTCACCCAATGCGGCGGCATGAATAATTCCGTTCTGATCCTTATAAATATTTCCGATTGCCTCGCCGATTGTATGCCGCACATATTCCGTTAATACGTCAATGTTCTTCGTCGTTTTCGAATAATCGATTAACGCTTCAAGTATCTGAACAAAATCTTTAATCGGTATATTTTCCCGCAGAAGATTCTGCAAAACTTTTTGAATCATTCCCAGGTTCAGAACATCGGGATTGATTTCATCGATCACTGCAGGATATTCTTTTTTCAAATTCTCAAGAAGCTGTTTTACGTCTTGGCGTGTAATCACTTTGTCAAAATTCTTTTTCAGTAATTCCTGAAGATGGGTAGTAAGCACGGATATCGCATCAACAACAGTGTACCCAAGCATTTCGGCTTTTTCTTTTTCTTCGTTAGTAATCCAGAAACTTTGAAGATCGAACGCAGGATCGGTTGTAGGCAATCCGTTTAATGCTTCTTGAATCGAACCAGGATTCATCGCAAGCATACGGTCGGGATAAATTTCATAACTGGAAATTATGTTTCCTTTTATCTTGATGATGTACTGGTTCGGTGATAATTGAAGATTATCTCTCACGCGAACCGGCGGAATCAAAACTCCGTATTCAAGCGCAATCAATTTCCGGGAGGAAGAAATTTTTTGAAATAAGTTTCCGCCCTGCTTTTCATCAACCAGACTTATTAAACCGTAGCCGATCTCAACTTCAATGGGATCTACCTGGAGATACTGTTCAACTTTTTCTTCGATTGGTTCGGACGTTATTACTTCTTCATGTGCAATCGCCAATGAAGCTTCACGTTTATTTTTTTTAGAAACATACGAGCTAACGCCGAGCACGGCACTCAAAAAGACGAATGGTAATAGCGGCATTCCTGGAATTAACGCAAACATGAATGAAGCGCCGGAAACCGTTCCAAGCACGCGCGGATTTGAAAGCAGCTGTGTCTTCATCTGAAAATCTAAAGAAGTTCCGGCTGCGCTTCTTGTTACAACTAATCCCGCGGCTATCGAAATTACCAAAGCGGGAATTTGGGAAACCAATCCGTCACCGATTGTTAGAATTGTATAATGCTGCAATGCGTCAGAGAACGACATTCCTCTTTGCGCAACACCAATTATAAATCCGCCGATAATATTTACAACGTTAATAACCAATCCGGCAATCGCATCGCCTTTAACAAACTTGCTGGCTCCGTCCATTGCGCCGTAGAATTCCGCTTCGCGCGAAATCTGATCTCTTCTTTTTCGCGCTTCGCTTTCGTTAATCAAACCGGTATTCAAATCGGCATCGATAGCCATTTGCTTGCCGGGCATTGCATCCAAAGTGAAACGCGCGGCAACTTCCGAAATTCTTCCCGAACCTTTTACGATTACAATGAATTGAATTACTACAAGAATGATAAATACGATGAAACCCACAACGTAATTTCCACTAACAACAAACGAACCGAATGATTCAATAACTTTGCCGGCATAACCTTCAATTAAAATTAAGCGGGTTGAATTGATATTTAAGCCAAGACGGAACAAAGTAGTTACAAGCAGTAAGCCGGGGAACACTGAAATATCAAGCGGCGAACTGATATAAAGCGCCACAATCAGCACCAAAACGGAAATGGTAAGATTCGTTGCAAGGAAATAATCAAGCAAACCGGCAGGCAGCGGAATCAACATCAACCCGATCAATAAAATCAGACCGAAGCCGAGAACAATATCAGAATTTTTGCCGATGCCTTTCATTTTCTAAACAATACTCTTTCTTTTTTTCAAGTTTCTTATTTGATAGATGTAAGCAAGAATTTGAGCGACTGCCTTAAACAATTTAGATGGAATTTCGTCGCCAACGTCGCACGTTTTATATAGCGCCCGTGCCAGTTCAACATCTTCATACAACGGCACATTATTTTCAAGAGCAACTTTTTTGATTCGCTGTGCCAATTCATCCATTCCTTTTGCCAAAACTTTTGGCGCGCTGTCCTGATTGGATTCGTATTTCAGCGCAACGGCAAAGTGAGTCGGGTTCGTAATAACCACATCAGCTTTCGGGACATCTTTCATCATTCTTCCTTTCGCCGCCTGGATCATCCTTTTCCGGATTTGCGATTTAACGTGCGGATCGCCTTCGGTCTGCTTCATTTCTTCTTTAACTTCCTGCTTGGTCATCATCATTTCTTTTTTGAATTTATATTTCTGGAAAAAATAATCCGTTGCGGCTATGACAAAAAAGAATAGAAGGATTTTCCAAATCATAGCGAACGCGGAATCCAGCATAAAATCAACCGTCTCTTCAATCGTAAGAGATACAAGCTGAAACGTATCTTGAATAAGTTTGGAGATTACCAGGTAAACGAACAATCCGATGATTAACAGTTTTGCCAGCGACTTTAAGCTCTCCACCATAGAATTGGTTGAGAACAATATTTTTTTAACTCCGGCGATAGGATTAAACCTGTTCAGATTGGGTATGAAAACTTTGCCCGAGAACTTGAAACCAATCTGGGTTATATTGCTCACCAATGAGAAGACAACAACAGAAATAATCACGGGTGCAGATACAGTAAAAAAGAACAATGCCCATTTCAAAAAATAAGCTTGAATGACTGTTTGGTTGAGCGCGTATGCATCCAGCCGTCCAAAAAGATCTATCGAAAATTCATTCAGCCTTTCACCGAAGAATCCTCTGGAAAAATAAATTGCCATTAGTCCCGATCCGAAAACAGCGAGCGAGTTTAGTTCCGTGCTTTTAGCAACTTGACCGCGGTCGCGCGCTTCAGAAAGTTTTTTCCCGGTAGGCTGTTCGGTTTTTTCCTGTCCTTCAATCTCAGCCATATCACACGCTCATCGCTCTTATAATTTCCGAAAGCTGCGTTTCATACCCGCTCAATAAATTTTTTATTGCATAGACATAAATCGGAATAAGCATGGAAATCATTAGGAAGCCGAGACCTATCTTTGCCGGCTGTGAAATAAAAAATATCTGGATGTTTGGAATGACGCGCGAAATGATCCCTTCGGCAATATGAATCAAGAAAAACGACGCGACAATGGGTGCGGCAATTTTCAGCGCAATCGTGAAAACGGCAAATGAATATCTCACCATTAATATCATCAACGGCTGCGTTGCGGTAAATTTTCCTATTGGAACGATTGAGAAAGAAGAAACAACGGCAGTAATTAAATGATGATGGCCATTGATCAGAAAAAATATCATCATGCTGGCGTAATAGATTAATTCTCCCACCACATTGTTCTGAATATTCTGCATCGGGTTCAAAATATCCGCAAACATCAAGCCCATATCGTAACCGATTAGGTGACCGGCGTAGGAAATTCCGTAGAATACAAAATTGAGCGCGAAGCCCATCATGAATCCCGTAACCAGCTCTGCTATGGCATTGGTGAATATGGAAATCATATTCACATCAAAAACAATTTTAGTTTTATCAATCGTTAAGAATGTTATGTACGCAATGACAAGGGAAAGAGAAACCTTAACCAATACCGGAATGGAATTATGTCCAAGCACCGGTGCGGAAATCATCATCGCTAGAATTCGCAGAAAGATGAAAAGCACTAATAAAAAATCAACGATTAATATCTCTGTCATTTGGGTAAGTTCTGAAACATTGTAAACATTCTAAGTGTTATGGCAACCATTTTATCAACTATCCACGGCAGAAGAATGATTATTACTATCGCGGTAACAATCAACTTGGGCACAAAAGTCAAAGTCATTTCCTGAATGGAGGTCGCCGCTTGGAAAATCGAAATAAAAATTCCTACAATTAACGATACACCGAGAATCGGCAGAAGAATAATGAACGTTGTGTAGAAAACGTCTTTTAGAATTTGGATAATTAATTCTTCGGTCATTAATGAAAACTCCTAATTAGCGAGCCGACAATTAAATTCCAGCCGTCAACAAGTATGAACAAAAGTATTTTGAACGGAAGCGAGATCATCATCGGAGGCATCATCATCATTCCCATAGACATAAGAATGCTCGATACGATCATATCAACCATTATGAACGGGATGAAAAGAAAAAATCCCATCGTAAAACCGGCGCGTAGCTCGCTTAACACAAATGCCGGTATGAGAACGTAGGTTGGAACATCGTTGCGTGTATTTGGACGCGCTTGTTTCGACAAACCGATGAACAATTCCAGATCCTCATCGCGGGTATTTCTGAACATGAACTGACGGATTGGTTCAACACCTTTATCGTACGCTTGCTGCACCGTCAGTTTATTATCCATTAAGGGTTTAAGCGCTTCATCATTTACCTTAGACCACGTTGGAGCCATGATAAAAAAAGTAACGAACAACGCAACGCCGGCAAGCAGTTGAGACGGAGGCATCTGCTGGGTTCCAAGCGCGCTTTTCAAAAAACTGAAGACGATGATTATCCTCAAATACGAGGTGGTCATTATAACTATCGACGGCGCGAGAGAAAGTACCGTCATCAGCAGAAGTATTTGAAGTGTTACGGAAACATCGTTTCCGTTTTGCGCAGTGCCGATACCAAGATTTATTTTAGGGAATGGTATTGCCGTAGGACTCTGTTGACCGAAAACGTTTGACAATGCAACGAAAAAAAACATCGGGGCAACCGCATATAAAATCTTTCTGTTCATCTAATACCCATATTCTGCTTCAGGATATCGATGAAATTTGGTTTTGCTTTTTGAATATCAAATCCGCCTTCGTCAATCTCTTTATAATCCAATTCTTTAAGAACGGAAATGTTGTTCTCGCTAATACCGAGAACTAAAATTTTATCTTCGATACGAACAAACGATAAATATTTCTTCGGCAGAATTATCTGGTTGTGCAGAACATCAACTTTCAGGTTGCGGAGTTTTCGTCCCGTCATTGAAACCGAATACTTGCGCACCAGCAGAAGAACTCCGAAGAGCAGCGCAAGCACAACAACAAGCGGTAGAATCGATTTTACTATATCAAGAAATGACATTAAAGAATATCCTTCAGTCTATTGTTCGGATCGACAAGACTTGTAATTCTTATTCCAAAGTGTTTATCTATAACAACAACTTCTCCTTCGGCAATTTTTTTGTTGTTGACGAATACATCAACCGGTTCGCTTGCAAGCTTGTCCAATTCTATAACATAACCGCGTTCAAGTTCGAGAATATCTTTTATCTGCATCTGTGTTCTGCCAAGTTCGATGTAAATGTTCATCGGCAGATCTTTAAGAAACAGCAATTTATCGTTGTACACACCGCCGGTCTGTTTGGAATCATCAAATTCTTCGAACTGCGCCATAGCACTTTCCGTTTTCTCGCCGGCTACACTGTTCTCGTCAAGTTGATTTAGTTCGTTGTTTTCCATTATTCATCCTATAGAGATTTTATTTCTTCCAATGCCTTTTTGGTAACCTTAATAGCTTTTTTGTTGTTCGAAACGCCAACACGTCCCATGAACAGCAGCTGGCTGCCGGTTTTAATCTTTTGATCATCGCCGATTTTCGTTTCAAGACGAATGATATCGCCCTTGTCCATCTCCAGCAACTCTTTAACAGAAAGTTTTGTGTTTCCAAGTTCAACTATAATCGGCAAAAGAGTTTTCGATAGATGCTGGCTCAGTATGTTGCGTGCGGTGTGTCCGTAATGTTTAATTGTGCGTATCGACGAAAGTTTTTGAGACGACAAGCGGGAAAGAATCGTGTCGAATGCAAAAGTTGCAAAACAAATATTCATTAAAAACGATTGTTCGCCGATCAAAATTTCGAAAGAGATCAGCAGGACGGATTCGCTTTGAGATGTTATCTGCGCAAAATCAATATCTGGCTCAAATCTTTCGATGACAAACTCCATGCTGTCAACCGTCTGCCATGCTTTCCTGAGGTCTTGCATAACACGGTCAACAACTACACGAAGCACTTTCTGTTCGATCGACGTAATTACTTTTGTTTGTTTTGTACCGAGACCGTTTCCGCCGAGAAGTTTATCCACAAGTGATAGCGCTAAATCATTATTCAATTCAAGTACGCCTTTTACATCTGTGTTCTTGATTTCGAAAGTGAACAAACATGCGGGATTGGCAACCGAAAGGACATACTCCGAGTAATAAATTTGATCTACCGACGTGACATTAATATTTACAATAGTCTGAAGTTTTGTAACAAGAAACGAACTGAAGCTCTCGGCAAAATTTTCAAAAATGCTTCTTAAAATTCTAAGCTGATTTTTGGAAATTCTGTTCGGAAGCCGGAAGTCAAACAGTATTGCTTCCTTCTCCACCGGTGTTTCGGCTTTTTGCTCTGTGCCGCTTTTAATGTTATTAAGCAGCGCATCAATTTCTTGTTGAGATAATATCGCAGCCATATTTATTGTAAAATATATTTACTGAAATAGATCGTATTAATTTTCACGTCGGGCATTACACCATTCAACCTCTTTATTATTTCCGTTCTCAAAGTGTCTCGGTAAGCTATGTTCGCAAGCTTTTCAAGGTCCTTACTGGTAAGAACGGAAATCACCGCATCTTTGAGAATGACATCTTTGGCTTTCAGTTCTTTCTGATCATGGTCGGAGGCAACATCAAAACCGATTGAAGAGAGAAGAAGTTTCTTCCCATCTGTGTTGGCAGGATTAACGATTAAATCATCGACCATGTAAACAAACTTACCGGAATTGTTTTGTTTAGCCTCTTGTTGTGCGGCAATATTTTTTTCTACCGGATTTTGAGTTGCAGAAGAATTGTTTACTTGTATTCTCTTTACAAGAATATTAGCCGTAATAAAATAAACGGCTATAAGCTGGGCAATAAAAAGCGGCATACCAAAAAGGAAAATTTTAATGTTGATTCCCTTCTTCTCAATAGGCAGAGGCGGCTTTTCTTCTGTCTTGACGATTTGTTTTTCTTCTTTTTGTTCCATATGCGCATGTTTTTTCAATTGCTATGCCATGAAAAATCCTTTCAATATTGATTTTTAATCGTGCTAAGAAGAAATGGGTGGCCAATATTCTGCAGTTGTTTTAATCCCACCAGAAGAGTTTAGATAAAAAATGAGCTGTGGCTTTGAATGTATGAATTGTAAAAATTTATTCAGCCACAGCTCTCAAAAAGAAGTATCGTTCAGCAGTTAACTATCTAATCAAGTTTGTGATTTCCTGAAGCAGCGAATCAGCCGTTGTAATAACCCGAGCATTGGCTTGGAAACCTCTCTGCGAAACTATCATTCTTGTGAACTCTTCGGATAAATCTACGTTTGATTGTTCGAGCGCGCCGGATTGAACTGTAGTTCCGGTTTCTTCACCAAGACTTCCGATTCTCGGTTCGCCGCTGTTTGCATAAGCCGAATACATGTTGTCTCCAACACTAATCAATCCGTTCAAGTTGTTGAAAGTTGCTACCATTATTTGCGCTAAGTTCTTCGATGAACCGTTGGAAAAAATTCCGACGATCTTGCCGTATTGGTCAATGTTCAAATTAGATAACGATGCCGATGGAGAACCATTCTGCGAAAGTGCGCTGATGACGGAGCTTGATGATGTCTGCGTTACACCGCCGAATCCAGTTCCGAATGCCAGATCTATGATTGATGTTGCCGCCCCGCCGTTTGGTACAAATGTTAACTGCGGATTATTCGGAGAAATTTTTGACGGGTCCAAAGTTCCATCCGGATTAAACTCAATCGTTCCGGTTGACGAAGCGCTCTGACCGTTAATTGTTGAAGTACCCGGTACGGAAGCAGTCCATGTCCAAATGTTGTCTGCAATCTTTGTAAACTTCAACGTAACCTGGTGAGCGGTTCCCAATGAATCGTAAACCGTAACTGAACCGCTTACAATATTAGGAATTCTGTTATTGTCCGCCGACGCGCTAAGAGTTGTTGTGCTTGAGTTTTGTGTAATTATTGTCGGATCAAAAGTAAAATCTATGTTCGAATTTGCGACGTTAATTCTATTCGCAGTTCCATTAAACTTAGCTTTAGAAGCTGCATCCAGGGTCCACGTTCCGGTTCCGTTATCTGCAAAAACTAAACCGGTAATTCCGCCTGTTGTAAGAACAGTTCCTTTTGAGTCTTCAAGTGAATAATGTAAATCGTAAGTGTTTGCAGCAGTTTTTGTATAAGAAACTTTATACGTGAATGCGTCACCGTATTCATTATAAACTGTTATCGGGTATTGTGCAGTGCTATCGCCGACATTAAGTGCGGCAGAATTTATGTTACCACGCTGAATAACCTGAACAGTTCTGGTTAGATCGCTATTACTTTTGAGATTACCGCCCCATTTTATTTGAGTTGTGGAAACTGCCGGCAGTTTCATATTTGTATCGATCATGAGATCTTCCAAATTATTTCCGGGAGGAATCACACCGTCTTGGCTTGCAACTTTTCCTTGAACAACCGCACCGTTCTGCGGACTTACAAGTTTTCCGCTTGCATCAAATTGAAATGCGCCTGCTCGTGAAAAGAATTTTTGACCGTTGCTTTGCAAAACAAACATACCCTGACCTTGCAGCGCCAAATCCGTCGTAATGCCTGTTCTTTCAAACGTACCTTGATTCCAGTTCCGGTCTATCGAGTTCACTTTCATACCTAGACCGATCTGAAATGAGTTTGTGCCGCCGGTTGTATCGGTTGGATTTGTACCGGCTTTTACAAACTGATTAAACGTGTCGCTGAACGTAACGCGTGAACCTTTGAAACCGATGGTGTTAACGTTGGAAATATTGTTTCCGATAACGTCCATCATTGCTTGATGATTGCGTAAGCCTGATACGCCTGCGAAGAGAGATGTTAAGAGTGCCATAATAACCTCCTGATGTGATCCGGCTTCAGTCATTCGGCCAGATCGAGAGCGTCCTCGGAAGGTCCCGCTCTGTTTTTATGTTTTGTTAATTAAACTGCAAATACTACACTATCGATATTTGTAAAAACGTTCTCATTAGAATTTTCAACTTCAACTGCCGTTACAACCGTTTTATTTGGTACGTTAACTATGAAAGCGGTTTTATCCATCAAGACAAGTGAATCCTTCGAACCTTTCGCTTCCGCTTTTTGAACTGCCTCTTCAATTCTGTTAATGTCGTTATCGCTTAACTGTATGTTGCGCGATTCGAGGCGTTTCATTGCATGATTGGAGAACTTTACCTTTTCCAGTTCCTGCTTGAATATTGCATCGAATTGATTGCTGGCTTCACGCCCGATTTTGCGCGAAGCTGTTGCTTCATTTCCTACAATCGGAATAAAAGGAACTGAGACACCGTTAATCTCAGCCATTAATTTCCTCCGTTGTTTGAATTTAGTATTTCAAGTATATCGGAAATCGAATATTCAGCGCCGTCAACTAAAAGAACCGTTCCTTGGTTGCCGAAACGAACACCGCCGATGGTTCCCTCTTTGAAAATATCTGCCGTAATTTTATCTCCGTTACCGTTCAACGCATCAACTTCAAATGTGTATTTACCATCTGGTAATTTTCCACCGTTATTATCGGAAAGATCCCACGAAACTTTATTCCCTCCCGTTGTACCGGGCACGCCGTCGATAGTCCTTACCAAAGCACCCTGGTCATTATAAATTTTGATCGAAACAGATTGTGCAGCAGCCGGAAGCGTGTAACCCAGCGTAATCTTCTGCTGCCCCGACAACGTTAACGCATTGCCGCCCATCTTTACATTTTTGCCAATCAGAGTAGCAACCAGAGTGTTATTGATCGATTGCGTCAAAGTGTAATTCGAATTGATGCTGTCCTGCATTGATTTATTCAAATTTGTTAACTGTTCCAGCGATGAAAACTGTGCAAGTTGCGCTGCGTATTGGGTGCCGTCCATTGGATTAAGCGGATCTTGATTTTTCATTTGCTGAATCATCAATTTCAAAAAATCATCTTTACCAAGAACATTTTTGTTCGGGCTTGTTGGCGTGCCGGTCTGCGCTGCTGTGGTTATTGGATCTACCATGTTTCAATTCCTTATGCTAAAAACTCGTATGTATTATAACCCATTGATTTCCTCGATATGGGTGAAGCTGTCTTATCAACTATTTCGTTTTTTAAGTCACGGTTGGAAAATTTTTTCTTTGGAACAAACGTTTTTGCATTCCGCTGATCGTATTCTGCCAAACTTACGTTAACGTTGTTAAGCTGAATTCCGTTTGATTGAAAATTTTGTTTAAGCTGATCAATATTTGATTGGATAAATTGTTTTACCTGATCATTCTCTACTTCGATATGAGCATTAAGATTGTTCGCAACCAAGTCAACGGTCAGTTTTACTTTTCCCAAATTTTCCGGCGAAAGCTGAAAAGTTATTGTCTGCTTCTCGCCTTGCTGAATTACTTTTGAAAACTCCGGTATAATTTCGTTCGTTGTTATAGTTTTAGCCGCATTAGGAAACGACTTTAACTCCGAAACGAATAGTGTCTTTTCGGCCCCGGCGCTCGCAGAATTTAGAAGAACGGAATTCTTGAACAAATCATTTGCATTATGTTTTGTCGTATCCTTATCATCTTGCTGATTTAACTGCGTATCGTGGACCGCTTGTTTATCCGTCTTGGTATCGTTTAGATCGTTTGCTTTTGCATCGTTCACATTTTTTGATGTCTGCTTTTCCTCTTTAATTGATACCTTTATTGCGGATTCTTTATCCAGCGTTGTCTGATCTTCAGCCTGCGAATTCGGTTTTAATGAAACTTTAACAAGTGTTTTTTCATTCAGTTCTTTCGATGCTGCAACAGAAGTTGCAAGATCATTCAGCTGTTGAATCGCTTCGTGAACAGATTTATCGCCAAGCTGATTTTGTGCGTTCGGCAAATTAAAAATCAATGCCGGTTTAGAAATTCGAGAGACTTCAGGCGCATTGTTTGACAATACCGACGCTGTATTCGCAAGCTTCGGCGTTGCTTCAATTGGTTTTGTCGCTTGATGTGAATAATCTATCGATAATAAGTCACCGTAGGAAAAAGATTTAAGTAGAGTTGATTTCTCTTCAATCGAAAGGCCCTGCAAAACATTTTTCGGTAAAACGCTTTCCGCAGAAATGTCGTTTGCCGGATTATAGCCAAAAAGAATTTGCTCAACTGGAATTGGTTTCAGCTGCTGGGTTGCACCGCCAACATTAGAGTCAGCCGCAACTTTGGGAGAATTATCTACAGTATTCAAATCAAGACTGCTTTTGTCAGCAAGATATTTTTCACCTGAAACAATGGCGGGTGCATCTTTAACCAAAATTTTAGGCTCGCTTCTTGCAAACATGTTAACGGAATCAATCTTTGCCGGAAGTGCAAGAGCTTTCATAACATCTTCGGCGGCTTTAGTTTGTTGCGAAATTTCTACTCTGAATGATGCGTTCGCCTGCCCATCATTATTTATTTTGTCAGAACCGTCCACCAACAATGTTTTATTGTTTTCTGATGCGGCTGTGCTGAGTGGATTGGAGGAAATCGCTTTGCTGTCTAAAAAACGTGAGAGCCCGGCAGCTCCATTGGCATTTTCTTCCACGGTGTTATTGCCTGACAGAGCGGAAATCGTAATCGATAATTTGTTAGTCCCGTCTTCAAAGGTTAGTGTAACCGGAATTTTTGCTTGATCAATATTTTCGATTTGGTTCAACCCATTCAATTGATTATTCAAAGGCGCAAGCACAAAATTAAAAAGCGCTTGAAGCTGATCTTTCGACAAGACAAGTTCTTTTTTGTTTTGTTCGGCACTTTTCAAAGCTGCATTTGCTTCGGTCGGCTGAACGTTCTCCGCGTTTACAAAAGCGGAAGTCAACAATGAAATATCGTTAAGCTCTTTCGCAGAAACTTGAATGGTTAGTTCCGATTTATTTAACGTAGTGTCTGTAACGTTTAAGGAATCACTCGACGGATTATGTGCGCTATCCTGAGATTCCGAGCTGCACACATTAATAATATCCGAGAATTGAGCCAATGATGATTTTTTCGTGTTCTGCTTAGAAACAGAATCAAAATTGTTCAGCTTATCTATTATCAGCGCGTTGAATTTCATCAGTTAAATTTTATTATTCTGGTTGCCACTTCCGGTTTAAATTCAGTCAAAATTTCGGCTGCCTTTCTTTTCTTCATCGAAAAAATAATATCTCTCGCAATATTATCGGAGTAACCCAAAATTACTTTAGCCGCTTTCTTTGCGTCCATTTCTTCATAGAGCTTTACTGTTTTCTTTATCCAGCTTTGGTATGCCGAATCTCTCAACGTTTTTTGGAATTCTCTTGAAACAACCGCCTTCGGCGATTCTTCCTGCGGTTCTTGCAGCGCTGCAGTTTTTGGTTCAACCTTTTTTATCTGGGCAGTTGCACTGCTTTTTTTCGTGTTCGCTACAGTATCTTTCGGCACAGTAGTTACAGAATCGGTTTTTGCTATTTGATTTTTGCTTTTCACCGTATCAACAGGTGCCGGCGGTTCCTTCTGTTTGGGCACGCTGGTCGAATCCGGGACCACCTTAGCAACCTCTGGTGGATTATTCGCAGAAACCGGCGTGAAGTTGAAAGCAAATATGTTTTGATAGCGTGAATTAAGATAAATCAACGCACCGGTTACCAGAGCAAATACAAGCGCAAACGACAAAATATAAATCAGTTTTTCTTTCACGGCTGGTCCCCCTTATGGTTTCTTACAGCAACTTCATTTAAAATTTTCAATTCGTCTCTTCTATCTTCAACTAAAAAATCCTCGTATGCATTTTCTTTGAGCGTTTCAAAAGCTTTCACTTCTTTTTTCTTTTCAAGCAATTCTTTTTGTTTCTCTTCCCGTTTTTTGAGCAGCGCATTGATTCTTTTCTGGATCGAAATAATTTCTTTTTCCAGTTGAACATCGTATGATTTCATACTTTGGTAATCGGCAACTTTAGCCGGTTTCTTTATCATTGAGTCAGCCAATCGATTGCGTTCATCCGTAGTTTTACGCAGCTGAATTTTTTGTTCGGCTATCTGCTGGTTTAACCGCGAGATTTCTTCTTCGATTCGTTTCTCAAAAATTTCTTTTACCTTTTGAACCGATTGAAATCTAAATTTAAATTTGCTCATCACTCACCCACCGCAACCGGCGCTTCAATTATTTGATAAAGATGTTCAACGGATTGATCGTACTTAGCGCGTTCGTACATATCTTGTTTTAGAAATCCTCTAAGCTGATTTATCTTCGAGAGCGCATTATCGATTTCCGGATTGCTGCCTTTCACATAAGCGCCAATGTTTATCAGATCTTCCGCTTCTTTATATGTCGCCAAAATTTCATTGAATCTCATCGCTCTTAGATGATGATCATGATCAACTATGTCCGGCATAACTCTGCTGATACTTTGCAGTGTATCAACCGCCGGAAACTGCCCTTTGTTTGCAAGCTTACGTGAAAGGACAATGTGACCGTCAAGAATCGAACGTACCGCATCAGCGATCGGTTCGGTCATGTCATCGCCGTCAACCAGCACTGTGTATAAACCGGTAATGGAACCTTTGTTAGAATTGCCGGCTCTTTCAAGCAGCTTGGGAAGAAGCGCGAAGACTGATGGAGTATAACCTTTTGTTGTGGGCGGCTCGCCGATTGTTAACCCGATTTCTCTCTGCGCCATCGCAAAACGTGTAACCGAATCCATCATCAGCATAACATTTAAACCGAGATCGCTGAAATATTCCGCAATTGTAGTTGCAACGTATGCGCCTTTCATTCTAATCAACGGAGACTTATCACTTGTGGCGCAAATAACAACAGATTTTCTTAAACCTTCTTCACCCAAATCTTTTTCTATAAACTCGCGCACCTCGCGCCCGCGTTCTCCTATCAATGCAATTACGTTAACATCAGCGCTTGTATTTCTTGCAATCATACCAAGTGTAACGCTTTTGCCGACGCCGCTTCCGGAAAAAATTCCAACGCGCTGTCCCTTCCCAACGGTAAGCAAACCGTCGATTGATCTAATACCGGTTTGAATTGGAATCGTAATTCTTTTCCGTTCCAATGGATTCGGCGGTTCATGAAACGATTCTCTGTATGATGAATAATTTATTTCTCCCTTACTGTCTATTGGGTTGCCGATACCGTCTATCACTCGTCCCAGCAGTTCTTTTCCGACGCCGATTCTAAAACTTTTTCCCGATGCTTTTATTTCGCACGCCGGTGAGATATTATGCACTTCTCCTACCGCGATCGACATAACTTTCCCATTCTTAAAACCGACAACTTCAGCTTGACAAATTTCTTTTCCGTTCGGATCAACGACGGTACATATTTCTCCCAGAATAGCATTGGGACCAACGGAAATAATCACCAGACCGATAACATCAATTACCTTCCCGTTCACGCGCAGCGATTCGGTTTTATCGATAACCTTCCGAAATTTTTCCAAAAGATGTTCAGTAATATCCATTTCCGATCAAACGCTTTCTTCTAATTTTTTTCTTAGCTCGTTCAACTGTGTTGAAATTCTTGCATCAACGTTTCCGATTTCGGTTTCGATTAAACATCCGCCTCTTTCAATTCGCTCTTCTCCTTCAATGCTGATTTTGTTGAAGGAACTGTTGTGAATCAAATTCTTGCTTGCTTCACTCATCTCGTTCAAATCGAGCGGATTGAGTTTTAACCGCACTTCGTTTGCACCGATAATTTTGTTGATGGCGGCTTTAATGTTTTCGTTAATTATGGTTTTATCTTCAATTTCGTGTTTAAGAATTTTCTTCGAAAGTTCATACGCGGTTTGGATTACAAGTTCTTCAAACAATCGTTCCAACTCCAGTAAATGCTCGTCGTGACTTTGCAGGACATTGTAAACTTCTTCATATTTTCTGTACAGCTTCGAAGAGTAATCCTGTTCCAATTCCCGACTTGCTTTCTGATATCCTTCTTCAAAACCGCTTTTGTAATGTTCTTCAAGCTGGCTTTTGAACAAATCCGTTTCGTCAACTGTTTGAGGTACGCTGAATCCAGCCACCTTAACTGCAGCTTTCTTCGATCTCGGATTAATTTTTATCACATCAGACATATACTTCTTCCGGACTGCCGCGCATGTTGAGCGATATCTCGCCTTGCTCTTCCAGCGATTTAATCACATCAATGATTTTCGCCTGTGCCGCTTCAACTTCTTTCAGTTTAACCATTCCCATGTACTGCAATTCTTCTTTTAGTAAATCTGCTGCCCGTTCGGACATGTTTTTGAAAATCTTTTCCTTGAGATTTTCGTCGGCAATTTTGAGAGAGAGCGCAAGATCTTTGCGGTCTATTTCTCTAAGAATTTTTTGAATGTCTTTATCGTTGATGTTTATTATTTCGTCGAAGATGAACATGAGCCGTTTCACTTCGTATGCGGTTTCGGCATCCATGTTTTCAATCTTAGTAAGAATCTCTTTTGCAATTCCGACATTAGCTTTATTCAGAATCGTTGCCAAACATTTTGGTCCGCCAAGTTTTCCGACGGATTGACTCATTGATGAACCGGCAATTTCATCTACAACATGTTCGATCTGCTTCAAAGTTTGAGGTGCAATTTTTCCAAGCGTTGCAATTCTAATTGCAACGTCCACGCGGAGCTCCTCCGGCAATTCTTTAAGTGCATTTGCAGTTTGATCGGGCGATAGCTGCGATAAAATTAACGCCATTGTCTGCGGATGTTCTTTGTTGAGGAAGTTGACCAATTGTGCCGGTTCAGCTTTCTTAAGAACATCGAAACCTTTGAGAGTTGTAAGCCGCTTAATTTTATCTATCATCTCAATAGCTTTGGAAGGTCCGTATGTCTTCTCAAGCACCGCCTGCGCATAATCCAGACCTCCTTCCAAGACATACTCGCGCGCAGTCACCATGTTGTAGAAATCTACAATAACGGCGTCTATCACTTTGGAAGGAACATTTTTAAGTTTTGAAATCTCCGCCGTAATAACTTCAACATCGCCGGAATCCAGATACTTTAGCACCGAAGACGCGGCTTCAACATTGAGCGCAACCATCAGCATTGCGGCTTTTTGCAATCCCGGCACTTCATCTGCGGGATTCTTTCGCACTAATTTGTCGTCAGACCTCATCTTCATGCATCCAAGCGTTAATTAGTTTTGCGGCATCCATTGGGTTCTTCGTAACGTAATTAATAATTTTATCCTGCTGATTCTTTTTCAGCATTGCTTCATCGGAAATTTCATCTTCGATATCACCAACAGGCAAAATCATTTTTTTCTTTTTGGTTGCAAGCATCTGAGCTACATTGTTTTTCGATTCGCTTGTTCTAGCCGCCGGCGCCATAATTTCTGCCGGAGAAGGATAACTTCCGGTATTAACCGTTCCGATTACAATTCTTTCGTTCTTAAGCCGCTTCATCAAACTCTTGAGAACAAACATTGATGCAACAATTGCAAAAACGATGAACGCAAGATTTATCCATTCGTTTGCATCATTGATAACCGACGACGTACTGACATCCTGAACATTATCAACCGACTTAACTTCGAAAGGAATATCAACGATTGAGAACTGGTCGTTCCTTTGAGCGTCAACACCGATTGCGTTTCGAACAATCTCTTCCAGCTTTTTCATTTGATCGGCGGGACGCGGGTCATAAACAGTTTCCGTCTTTTCGCCTTTCTTAATTTCCTTTGGTATATCATTTATAACCGCGGCAACGCTCAATCGCTTTATGTTTCCGCTTCCTTCAACTACTTTTTGAATGCTCTTACTTACTTCATAATTCGTGAGTGTGTTGTCGTTGGAATTGGAAGTCGAATCATTCTTTTGTCTTCCGCTGTTGTTGGCTTTAATCGATTGCTCGCTTATTGCAACTTGAGATTCCGGGTCATACTGTTCCATTGTTTTTTCTACTTGATCAAAATTAAGATCAGCATTTACCTGAATCATTGAATTGCCGTAGCCGAGAACATTATCCAGCATGCTTTGCGCTTTCTGAACAAGATAATTCTCGACCGATTTTTTTATTTCATATTGCCTCGACGAAGCATACGCAAGCGGACCTTCATCGTTATCGTTATTAAGAATTCTTCCCCTGGTATCAATGACGGAAACTTTTGCTGGGTCAAGTCCTTCTACGCTACCGCAAAGCAGATTTACAATTGCCTGAATATTTTCTTTTGACGGCATAGAATTGTTTTTCAATTTCAGAACTACCGACGCCGTTGGAGATTTTTCCTCCTCTTTAAAAACTGTTTTCTGTGGAATAACAATATGAACACGAACTCCAACAACACCGTCTTGCTGTTGAATAGTTCGGGCGAGTTCTCCTTCCAACGCGCGTTTGTAATTTAATTTCTGCATGAACTCCGACATTCCCATAGTTGTCTTGTCAAATATTTCGTAACCAATTATTCCCGAACTTGGAATGCCTTTGCCGGCTAGAGTAAGCCGGAGTTCATAAACTTTCTCTCGCGGAACTTTGATTGATTGACCGTTATCTTCAATTTTGTAAGGAACTTTCTGCGATGTCAAATGCTCAATGACTTTTGAGGCGTCTTCCTGAGACAATCCGGAGTACAAAGTTGTGTATGTAGGTTCGTTAAGAACGATAATTAGGAATGCAAGAAACACAACCGTCAGCAATACGCCGATTCCGAGCATCAGCTTTTGTCTTGGATTAAGCTTATTAATAATGTTTAGGAATGTCTGTAATGGATTTGTGTTCATCGTTAGACCGGCATTCTTGTTAATTCTTTAAACATGTCTATTGCTTTGTTTCTGATTTCCATCAGCAGTTCGAGATTGGTTTTTGCTTTTTCGCCTGCAATCATAACATCGTGCAATTCAACTCCGTTGCCGCTTACAAAATCTTTGACTGCTTTTTGCGAATCCTGCTGCGATTGATTTACATCGTTGATAAATCCGGTTAATGTGCTGCCGAAATTATCGGCGCCGCTCACTTTAATTTTTTGCGGTTGAATCGGGTTAGGTATTAGTTCGCCGAGTCCTTCTATTTTCATTTTATCCTCTCTTATCGAAGTTTGAACCTACAAGTACTCCGGAAACTTTTCCTTTGGCGTTATAGAACTGGTAGTTCATCACGTCTTCATGCTGTGCCGGATAAAGATTTGCGAAGAACTTTTTTTCATCGGTTGAAATTACCTTTTGAGCTTCAGCGGATTCCGGTTTGCTCTGTACATTTGCTTTCGATTTGAAATACGCCGGCGAATAATTGCCGATTGAGTCGGTAATAACTTTCATCTATATCTCCAATGAATCTTTTGCCATTTGTTTTGCCGAGTTGAGCGACTGAAGATTTGCCTCGTAACTTCTTGTTGCAGCAATCATATCAACCATCTCGTTAATCACATTTACATTAGACATTTGAACGTATCCGTTCTGATCGGCATTGGGATTATCGGGCATGTAAAGAATATCTCCGGCTCTCTGATCAGTTTCTTCATTCATCATAATGCTGCCGGAATCTGTTGAGATATTTACTTCGTCCGGGACAGACAATTTTTCCATATGGTTTGCGTCACTAACGTTCAGTCGAAGCACCTGTCCTTCGGTAGATAGATTGGCTGCAAAGTTGTTTTTGTCAGCTTCAACCTTCAAAAATTTTCTCTGGTACGGCTCACCGTTTTCCGTTCTTACATTATCTGCGTTTGCAATGTTCTGCGAAATGAGATCCATCTTTTTTCTTTGAATGCTCATTCCGCGTGCGCTGAAATTTAGACCGAACAAACTTCCACCGATTTTCAAGCGTTACCTCCGGTTTTAATTACTTCTTGAAGTGTTCTGTAGTAATCGCCAATTTTCCGTGAAGCGAATTTGTACCGCAGCGTGTTCTCTGCTAGATCACTCATTTCTTTTTCGATACTGACATTATTCACTCCGGACTGCATGTCAGTACTTTGATCGTCAACATATTCAAATTTTGATTCGCCGGTACCGGCGGTTTGCATACTGCCGATATGTTTTTGATTTGTAGTTTTCAGCAGAGAGTTGGAGCTTTCGTTTAGTATTTCTTTGAACTCAACATCTTCACGTTGGTAATTCTCCGTTCCTATGTTGGCAATATTTTTTGCGATGACGCGGTTTTTTTCGGTACAATAATCAAGAACATCCTGAAGCAGCTTAACAGACGACGGCATAAATACCTTTCAGCTTTTTGATTTATTATCCCAAATCAAATGCCAGTTGAAAGGTTGAAAAAGATGTGAAAAGTTCGTTTGAAATGTTTAGAGATGGCTAAAATTCACCAATTGGAATTTATTATTCAGAGTTGGCGCCGGATTCGCCGTAATCCAGCAAAATAGATTTTGTTTGACCGCACGAGCACATGAATTTTATTTCTTTCAGATTGTCGTTCGCATCTTTCTTCAAAAGAATTTTTACATCATCCAGGTCGTTGTCTTCCAAAGAAATTTTTGACGATCCAATCACTTCATATTCATTAGCTTTTAAGAGGTTGCCGGTCTTGCTTGTATTTTTTACGCGGGCGTCTCTAAATAGAGCGTCTTCATAATTGCTTGTCATTTTAAACCACCTTGTTTATCATTTCTGGAATTTTTTCTGCGGGCAGAACCGCGTCTGCCAAACCGCCTTCAACAATTGCTTTGGGCATTCCGTACACTACGCACGATTCTTCATCCTGCGCAATTGAACTGCCGCCTAACGATTTCAATCTTTTCACACCTTCGTATCCGTCCTTACCCATTCCGGTCATCACAACGCCAAGCGCGTGTTTACCGTAAACATCAATAACCGAATCGAACATAACATCAACCGATGGTCGATGCAGGCTATCGCTCGGTTCTAAAGTTGTACTAATAGATACATGGGAATTAGACTTGCTCAATTTCATGTGATAGCCCCCGGGTGCAACGTATATCACGCCGGGCTCTACGGAATCTCCGTTTGCGGCTTCTTTCACATCAAGCTTGCACATTCCGTTTAATCGATCTGCCAGAGATTTTGTGAACTTTGGCGGCATGTGCTGCACTACAAATATCGGGACTTGAATTTTTTCAGAGATCAACGGTAAAATTTTCTGCAAAGTAAATGGTCCGCCGGTAGAAATTCCCATCATCACTGCTGAATAACCGATTTGCGGCAACACATTTGAATGCGTGTTCTCTTTGGGTTTAGCATTTGTCCGCTCGCCAATGGCTTTAAGCCTGCTCAGTCTTTCCCGTAGAGATTTCTGCCTGGTAATCTCTTTTACTTTCGAAATTAAATCTTCTTTAATCTTCGAAATGTTTACGCTTACGTAAGACATTTCTTTCGGAATAAAATCAACCGCGCCGAGTTCCAACGCTTTCAACGTTGCTTGTGCGCCTTCCGTTGTAACCGAGCTAACCATGATAACCGAAGTCGGGCAATCATTCATTATCTTTTTCAGAGCTGTAAGTCCATCCATCACGGGCATTTCAACATCGAGTGTAATAAGGTCGGGCTTGTGTTTCAAAGCCAGCTCGATTCCTTCTTGACCGTTGCGTGCTGTGGCGATAACGGAAATTTCCGGATCGCTGCCGAGCATAATCGAAAGAGATTTACGCATGAACGCCGAATCATCTACTACCAATACGGTGATTTGATTTCTCAAGAAACTTTTTCCAGCCTGTTAAATAATTGATGAACATCGAGTATCATCACTACGGTGCCGTCTCCCATAATTGTTGAACCGGCAATTCCATCTATTTCTCCAAGATAACTTCCCAACGACTTAATAACTACTTCATGCTGACCGATCAGTTCATCCACTTTTAAACCGTAGCGTTTTTCCGCTATGCCGACTTCAACAATGTACTGCCATTTATTATTTTGCTCTCGTTCACCGTTCATCTTGCCTTTAAGAAGCTGGTTAACAGAAACAAGCGGAAGAATTGAATCTCTAACTTTTATTACTTCTTTGCCCTTGATTGTGTAAATCTGCTCGGCATTAACACGGAACACCTCAACGATTGATCCCAAAGGAACAACCATTAAATCGTTTTTAGCTTTGATAACCATTCCGGAAATAATTGCCAGCGTTAGCGGAAGTTTGATTACAAATTTTGCCCCTTTTCCTTTTTCAGATTCGATATTAATTATGCCGCGTAATTTTGAAACGTTTGTTTTGACAACATCCATTCCCACGCCGCGTCCTGAAACACTGGAAACTTTTTCGGCTGTTGAAAAACCCGGTAGAAAAATTAAATTGATCGCCTCATTGTGCGTTAGTTCTTTCGCTTTCTCCTTTGTTATCAATCCTTTTGCAACGGCTTTGTCTTTCAGCATTTCAACATCAAGACCTTTGCCATCGTCTTCTACTGTAATTAGAATATTATTTCCAAGTTGTTCTGCTGAAAGAATAACGGTTCCTTTAACGGGTTTGCCGGCTTTTATTCGGTCTTCAGGTTTTTCAATTCCATGATCAATCGAATTACGTATCAGGTGAACCAAAGGATCGTTGATTTCTTCAATCAAATTTTTATCAACTTCGGTTTCTTCGCCTCTGATTATAAGCTCTGTATCTTTATTGGTGTCTTTGCAAAGGTCTCGCACAAGCCGCGGGTAACGGTTAAATATTTTGGCAATTCTTATCATCCGCAATTTCATTGCAACCAGTTGAAGTTCGGTTGTCATCAGGTCAATTTGTTTTGTTACCTCGCCAAGGTCTTTTGTGAATTTGCTGCCTTCATGAGTGTTTGCAAATTCTGTGTAAACTTGCGACAACCAGTTCCGACCGAGCACGAGCTCAGAAACAATATCGAGCAGCGAGTCGAGGCGTTCAACCCCGACACGTATCGTGTTGTCCTTTACCTGTGCTGTTGAAAACGCTTTTTCAATACTTTCTTTTTTGCTTTCAGGAAAGGTGTTTGTTACTGGCTTAACCTTTTGAACTTCTTCTGCTGCCTCGCCTTTACCCGGGTTTGAAAATTCATTTTGCTCTTCAACTTCGTTTGCGGATTTATTTTTCTCTACAACAGCAACTTGCGGCACCGCGTTGTCTAAACTCTTTAACAAGTTTTCCAGTATTGAACATGCATGTTCAATGTCAACGTTTTCATTTTGATCGGTTTCAATTTTCCGGACAAGTTCTTTAATCGTATCGACAGAAAGAATTATCCCATCCATAATGGCATCATTTAAGGAAGCTTCGCCTTTGCGGAGCTTGTTCAAAATGTCTTCACACTTATGGGTTACTTCCGGAAGAGACTCCAATCCTAAAAATCCCGATGTGCCTTTGATGGTATGGAAAGAGCGGAAAACTTGGTTAAGAAGTTCTTTATCGTCAGGTTTCTTTTCCAGTTCAATCAGGTCAATATCCAACTTTTCAAGAATTTCTTTGCTTTCAATTATGAAACTCTCAACGATTTCTTTCATCTCCGGATCGATGAGAGTCGGATTTTTTATTGTCTCGCTCATCGTTTTGAAAAAAGTTCGTCTATTTCTTTTTGTGAAGCTGCCGACCGATTTTCTTCAACCAACGAATCGACCAAAACCTGAGAGCTATGATTCTTCTCATAACGCGCTTCAGGATTAAAGGAAAGATTGTTGTTGAACCTCTCGTCTATAGCCGTTATCTCTTTTTCACCTAAGTCCACCAGCAAGGACGATAACTTTTCCTGTATAGATTGAATCAAATGGTTAACAGACAGAAGCTGCTGTGTCGTTATGTCCTGAACCTGTAACGATAGCGTGATATTCATCATGCTGTCGTTAATTTTTGAAACCAGCTTGGAAAGATCTTTAACATCGTCGCTGAAATACTTCGAGTCAAATTCATTCATAATTAATTTCTTTACGTCTTCATCCCTCGGATATTTTTCGGCAATCTTCACCAGAAGCGTTTGCTGTTTATCAAATTTCACTTGAAACGAATTTATCTGCGAACTGATTTCGCCCAAGTCCAGCATAACTCCGTCAACTATATCAAGAATTTCTGTAGTTGCCACTTCCGTTGCACTGGTTACGTTGTTGATTTGATGCGCGGCTTTCGGCATTTTACTAGTGCTGTCCGCGATTGATTTGTTCACTGTTTCCAAAAGCGGAACTGTATCCTGCATAAAATCTATGATCTTCTGAAGAATCGGTGCCAACTTCTGACCGTATGTGAAAAAATCTTTTAGATCGCCTAGTTTTTTAAATATCTGTTCCATATTTGATTGCATTTCCATTTCTCCCCCTTTAGGCTGGTGTGGTAGAAACAATTTGTTCTATTTTTTCTCTTAGTACTTGCGGTGTGAATGGTTTCACTATATAATTATTCACTTTGGCTTGCAGCGCTTCAATGATATCCTCTTTCATGCCGCGCGTGGTTACCATTAGAATCGGCAGTGAAGAGAGCTTCGAATCCGAACGGATACTTTTCACGAGATCCAAACCGGAGACTTCGGGCATGTTCCAATCGGTGATTAGAAAGTTTATTGACGGATCGCTTACTAATTTCGTAATGGCTTCTCTTCCGTCAGCCGCTTCGCAAAAATCATTATGACCAATTTGTTTAAGCGAGTTGATCACGATTCTGCGCATTGTTACCGAATCATCTACTATCAAGAATTTTATTGCCATCGAACGACCTTTAGTTTAAGTATTTTGAAACTTCATACACTACCCGTTTGGGATCAAACGGTTTTATCAAATAAGAGTTTGCACCACATTCCAAACCTTTTTGAAGATCTTCAGTTGCACCAAGCGAGGAAAGAACTATGATAGGTAATTCCCTGTAAGCGGAATTGTTTCTAATGGAAGAAATAAGCTCAAAGCCGTCTATGTTCGGCATGTTTAAATCGGTAATTATCAGATCGATTTTTTGAGTGGGCAACTTTTCAATTGCTTCCATTCCATCCGAACAAGAAATTATTTCGTAACCTTTTACTGAAAGAGCCACCGACACAAACTTCCGGATAGTGGGTGAATCATCAGCAATAAGTATTACCTTTTTCATTTCAATCTACTCCTTCCTGTAACCAACTGTATTTGGGTAACTAATCAGTTTGAATGCTTTTGATATTCCGTGCATGGTTTCGGAATACCCGATAAATAGATATCCGCCTTTGTTCAGTGAGTTATAAAGACTCGAGACCACTTTGATCTTGGAAGCCTGATCGAAATAAATCAAAACGTTGGCGCAGAAAATCACATCGAAGTTGAACATCAACTTCATCGCATTATCGTCGTACAGATTCAACAGCTTGAATGAAACATTTTTTTTGATATCGGGAATAACTTCGTATGTCCCGGGCGAATTAGTTTTGAAATATTTTTTAAGATAGTACGGCGGTGTATTGCGTATGGAATAATCTCTGTATATGCCGTTCGCAGCGGTATCAATCACAGCAGAATTAATATCGGTGCCTATTACTTCCAGTTCGGCATTGGGGTAGCGCGGTTTTATTAAATCCTGGAATATCATCGCAATAGAATACGCTTCTTCGCCGGATGAACTTGCTGCGCTCCAAATTCTGATTTTATTTTTGCCCTGCGTCTGCTTTACGTTGATTAATTCCGGCAGAATCTGAGAAGCAAGCGCATCCAGTTGCGGCTGATTGCGGAAAAAGAAAGTCTCATTGATCGTAATTGCCTCGTAAAAGAATTTCTTTTCACTGTTGCCGTTTGTGCCAAATCTGAGAAGGTCAAAATATTCTTCATAACTTTTTTGACCCAGAAAGTTCATTCGTCTTTGCAGCCGGCTTTCAAGAAAATATTTTTTATTGTCTTGAAAATAGATTCCGCAATTTTCATAAATGTAATTGCGTATGCTTTCAAAAACCGAGCTGGACATGTAAATCTGCCGTGCAGC
>JAKAEE010000097.1 GCA_021820065.1 Bacteroidota bacterium
CGTTTACTTATGCACAGTCTCAAGTTCAAAGCGGAACATTCTTCTACGGAAAAGACAAGAATGAAGGTTATACTCTGAATACGAATCAAGGAAGAAGAACCGTTGAGTATGAAATCACTTTTAACAAACCATTCGAAAAGAAACCTAAAGTAGTTGTAATGACCACACTGCTCGATGCCGAAAGATCAACACAGGTTCGTTACAATATTATAGCAAAAGGTGTATCGCGAGACGGCTTTGTTTTGTTTGCCGAAGTTTGGGGCGATACGCAGTTCAACGGTATCGGCGGATATTGGTTAGCACATACTGAAGAATAGCTGGAATTTATTTTTATTAAAAGCTGTTGTACTGGATAAGTACAACAGCTTTTTTGTTTTTAACGGTTAATGTTTAATCGCTGAAAGAAAGACTTGTACCGGAATTCGAACTTGTTTAAAATAAAAAAGGGCTTGAAGTTCAAGCCCTTTTCTCTATCATTGAATCAAAGTCTTACTTTGTTTTTTCCATCACTTTAGCTGTTACTTCTGTTCTTCTGTTTTCCGCTCTGCCTTTGGCAGTCTTGTTTGAAGAGATCGGTTTCGTCTTTCCAAAGCCTTGAACAGTGAAGAACTTCTCATCCAAACCTTTCTTAACAAGATATTCTTTAACAACATTTGCTCTCTTTTCAGAAAGTTTCATGTTGTATTTGTCGCTGCCGATAGAATCCGTGTGACCGCTAAGAGTAATTTTTGGTTCAGTGTATTTGCTAAGAGTTTCGAAATCATTATCCAAAATCTTTTTAGCTTCTTTGGTTAGATTGGATTTATTGAATCCAAAGTGAACCATGTCCAGACTTATTTCCTTCTCAACGAAAGCCGGAGGAACATCGTCGCAAGGATCAAGAGGATTGGTTCCGCGTTTTACTTCAACTCCGTCGTTAACAGTACCACCGTCGGTATCAACTTTTAACGGGTCGGTTTTGTATTTCATAACTTCTTCACCATCTGTTAATCCGTCGCCGTCTGTATCAACCTTCAATGGATCGGTATGGAATTTCATAACTTCATCACCGTCGCTAAGTCCGTCACCGTCAGAGTCAACTTTCAACGGATCGGTATGATATTTTGTGATTTCTTCGCTGTCGGTTAAACTATCGCCGTCGGTATCAGCATTCAATGGATCGGTTTTATATTTTGTAATTTCATCGTAATCACTCAATCCGTCGCCGTCAGTATCGGTTTTCAGAGGATTGGTTTTGTATTTCATTATTTCGTCGCCATCCTTAAGTCCGTCACCATCGGTATCAGGATTGTTCGGATCTGTTCCGAGTTTAAGTTCTTCCTTCTTGGTTAAACCGTCTTCGTCATTATCGGTATTCAAACTTTCGTTTGAGAATGTTAAACCAACGCCCAAATTGATGTAACCGTCTTTGTAAGTATCGATGCGGTAATAGTTGAGGTTATCCGTCAAAGAATAATTCAACCCAACGCTGAAATCGAGAAATACTTGATTTGACAACCGGACTTCGGTTCCAACGCCGACTGGAATTACGCCGGTCCAACCGCTTTCTTCAACTGAGTTTGGAGATTTCGAAACCGGTTTGGTGTTCACTTTGTAATTCAACGCGCCGAAGCCAGCGTAGAAGTAGGGATTCCAGTCTTTCAAATCAAATGGTGTGTAAAGTAAACGAAGTTCAATCGGAATGATAGATGTTTCGAATGTGGATTTTGTGTAATCATCGCCCTTGTACTTGCCGTAACCCAAGTTAAACTCGGCGTTCCAATCGTGATCAATTTCATACCTAACGTAACCCCTGAGCAAATAAGACGAAAGAGATAAACCATTGTCGTCTGCAAACTCGTTAGTTGGTATAACCCCATTGACTTGGATGCCGCCTTTCCAACCAAAATCCTTGAATATGGATTGAGCATCGGTTGAAATCCATCCAGAAAATAACATGATAATAAACAGAGTAAATCCGATTGTAAAATTTTTTTGCTTCATTATTTACCTCGTTTCTTATTAATAAATTTATTAATAGTTGGAACAGAATTGTAGGGGTTAATAGATACACTTCAAATATACTATTATTCCAAATGAATAGAAGTCTGGTAAAATGATTTTGATCAAAAGCTTTTTCGCCAGTTCCTCATTAGAAAACCGGTAATGATTAACGCTAAGCCAATCAACGCAATTTTAATGTATTGGTCCGCATAGTAGTAGTATCCTCCTATTGCAACCGGAACATTTTGCATCTCTAATGTGGAAAGTCCTTCACCACGTACAATTTCAACTTTATAGTTGATGTGCAACATGGCATAGAAAAGAATGATGCTGCCTTGAAGAAAGCAAACGATATCAACAAGTGCAAAAACGATTGTACCCAATATTTTTTTCATTGTGAAACTCTCTCAATAAGTTTGTGATTTTCTCTGTTGTACCCCGGAGAGGAATCGAACCTCCGACCAACAGTTTAGGAAACTGCTGCTCTATCCTTCTGAGCTACCGGGGCGTTGTACATAATATTTTTTTTAGCTGTATTCTTCCAGCTGTAGTCTTGTAATATTTTTCCTTGTTTCTGGCTTCTTCAATAGTTTCATGCTCTTCGGTGTAAATTATCTTCCATGGCTTAAACTTACTTGTGTAAATCGATTTCCCGGAATTGTGTTCCGACAATCTTCTTTCCAGATCATTTGTCATCCCGACGTATGTTTTTTCGAAATTCAAACTTTTCAATATGTAAATAAAATATTTCATCGTTTAGGGAACTGCTGCTCCTCGCCTCGTCCCGCCGAAGGCGGGGCGGGTATCCTTCTGAGCTACCGGGGCAAAAACCCTATCAAAATATAATCAAAAGTTAATTTGTTCAATTCTTTAAATTGAATTTGGAACCCAATTTTGATTATTTTTGGCTCGAAAAATTTGAACTAACTAGGAGAAAAATAAAAGATGACAACGATAGTTGATATTTGGGGTAGAGAGATTCTTGATTCAAGAGGCAACCCAACAGTTGAAGTAGAAGTAACATTGGAAAACGGAATTGTTGGAAGAGCTGCTGTTCCTAGCGGCGCATCCACAGGTGAAAACGAAGCAGTTGAATTGAGAGACGGCGACAAGACCCGCTATTTAGGAAAAGGAGTTCATAAGGCAGTTGATAATGTGAACAACAGGATTGCTGAAGAGCTGGTTGATTTTGATGCTACTGATCAAGTAGCAATCGATAATTTTTTATGTGAGTTGGATGGAACACCAACTAAATCCGAACTCGGCGCTAATGCTATTCTCGGAGTTTCATTAGCTTGTGCAAAAGCTGCCGCAGAATCGCTGGGATTGCCTCTGTACAGATACATCGGCGGTGTGAGCGCAAGAACGCTTCCTGTTCCGATGATGAACATTTTAAATGGTGGAAAGCATGCGGACAATAATGTGGATTTCCAGGAGTTTATGGTAATGCCGGCAGGCGCGCCTTCCTTCAAAGAAGCGCTGCGATACGGCGCCGAAGTTTTTCATTCATTAAAATCTGTTTTGAAGAAGAAAGGTTACAATACTGCTGTTGGTGATGAAGGCGGATTTGCACCCAACTTGAAATCGAATGAAGAAGCGATAACTGTAATTCTTGAAGCAATCGACAAAGCCGGTTTCAAAGCCGAGAAAGATATTTTTATTGCACTCGATCCGGCAGCAAGTGAAATGTGGGACAACGATAAGAAACAATATTTCTTCTTCAAGTCGGATAAGTCTTATATGTCGCCGGAGAAGATGGTTGACTACTGGACAAACTGGGTTAAGCAGTATCCAATAATTTCTCTTGAAGACGGAATGGCAGAATTTGATTGGGATGGGTGGAAATTGTTGACCGACAAAGTCGGTAACAAAATTCAGTTAGTTGGCGATGATCTTTTTGTTACCAACACAGAGTTTTTGTCAAAAGGAATTTCTTTGGGTGTTGCAAATTCTATTCTGATCAAAGTTAATCAGATAGGAACACTTACCGAAACTCTTGACGCAATCGAGATGGCTAAACGTGCCGGTTATACCGCTGTTGTCTCGCATCGATCTGGAGAAACTGAAGACACTACAATTGCAGATATTGCAGTTGCAACTAACGCTGGTCAAATAAAAACCGGATCGGCAAGCAGAACCGACCGTATCGCAAAATACAATCAGTTGCTAAGGATAGAAGAGGAACTTGATACCACTGCAATTTTCCCCGGTATCGCTACGATAAATTGTATCGTTGAATAAATAAACCAAAAATTACAGTCCCGCTTCGGCGGGATTTGTTTCACTATTAATCTTGCCGGGGACAACATGTCTAAGCAAACAGTCAAATCTGTAAACGAACTCATCAAGAAAAACAAAATTGAATTTGTCGATTTAAAATCAGTTGATCTTTCCGGCAGACTTCATCATATCACTCTTCCTATTAACGACGACGTATTGACAAAAATAATTAAAGAGGGTGTTGGATTCGACGGCTCAAGTTTTGGATTTGGAAAAGTTGAAAACAGCGATATGATATTGATTCCGGATCTCAACACCGCAACTATTGATTTTTTCCGAGACGCGCCTACTATCAGTTTTTATTCGAACGTGATTTTAACCGACGAAAAACGTTCTCCTTTTTCTCAGGATGGCAGATACATTGCATCCAAAGCGGAGTCGCTTCTTAAAAAAATAACCGGTGCTGATAAATCCTGGTGGGGTCCCGAATTTGAATTCTATATTTTTTCGAATGTGGAGTACGATACAAGGACGGCAACTTCGTTCTATCGTGTTGAACATGCCGAAGAATTTTACAAGAGAGCTTATCACGCTGCTAATCCTTTTGATATCTATGATGATTTCCGGGATGAAGCATCTAAGCTATTGCAGAAATTCGGAATCAAAGTTAAGTATCATCATCACGAAGTAGGTGAGAGAGGACAGCAGGAGATTGAAACTTATTTTTCCGATTTGCTGACTACAGCAGATAATATCATTACGACGAAATATGTCCTGTTCAACTTTGCGCAGCAGAAAAATTTGTTCATTACATTTATGCCGAAGCCGATGTACCAACAATCTGGAAATGGTCTTCATCTTCACCTTTATCTAACCAAGAATGGAAAGAATGCTTTCTATAAAAAGGGTGAATACGGAAACATGAATGAGCTTGGACGGTATTTTATCGGTGGAATGCTAAAACATGCACCGGCATTATCTGCATTTACAAATCCCAGCACCAACTCATACAAACGATTGGTCCCTGGATTCGAAGCCCCGGTTGCACTCACATACGGAATGGGTAACCGTGCATCGGCAATTAGAATTCCAAAATATGTTTCCAATCCGCAAGAGACACGCTTCGAATATCGCCCGCCCGACGCGACAATAAATCCTTACTTGTGTTTAACCGCGATGCTGCTTGCCGGAATTGACGGTGTTGCTAACAAGATCGATCCGCTTAAAGAAGGTTTCGGACCGTACGACAAAAATTTTCTTGACGAATTGAACAGTGCTAAGATTCAAATGCTTCCGAGAAATTTGACCGAGGCGCTTGATGCTCTTGAAGCCGATCACGATTTTTTGAAAAGAGGAAATATTATTGATGATCACTTGCTTCAGCAATGGGTCAATTTGAAAAATGATGAGATACATGCTATTGGCACTATGCCTCATCCGTTTGAATATAAAATGTATTTTACGTTGTGATTTTTTCAGAAATTATACAGTAGGGAATTTTTTTCTTCTTGTTGATACAAAGAAAGGTTAGTTACATTATGCCGCTCTTCGGAGAAACAGCCGCTCTAATTACCGCGTTCTTTTGGTCGATTACCTCAATCGCATTTACGGAAGCATCGAAACGCGTTGGTCCATTCTATGTTAATGTTTCCCGGATGGCAATGGCGCTTGTCTTTCTTATCATTACGTCTCTTCTGTTCAGCGTGAAGATAAATTTATCTGTTAGTCAGGTTCTCAATCTTGGCGTTAGCGGCTTCATCGGCTTGGTAATTGGGGATACATTTTTGTTCAAAGCATACCGAAGCATTGGCGCCAGAGTGAGCATGTTGATAATGTCGCTGGTTCCTCCGATGTCTGCTTTCCTCGCTTATTTTTTCCTTGATGAAAAACTTTCTCTCTTAGGATTTCTTGGAATAATTATTACAATGAGTGGGATTGCTATCGTAGTGTTCAAAAGGGAAGAAAAGCCAACCTCAAATTACCGGATTGATTATCATGGAATATTTTATGCCGTCATCGGTGCTGCGGGTCAAGCTGTGGGATTGATTTTTGCCAAGTTTGCTCTCAATGAAGGAGAAGTAAACGGATTCCTCGCTGGGTTCGTTCGAATCTTAAGTGCGTTTATAATCTTTTATCCGCTTGCGCTCATGACGAGCCGATTCAAAAAACCAATTCATGTATTTAACAATGATCGCAAAGCGCTAATGTTCACGATCATAGGGTCAATCTTTGGTCCCTTCCTTGGAATTACATTCAGCATGATTTCAATTACTTACGCCAAGATTGGCATTGCTTCCACACTAATGTCCACCATGCCGATCATCATGTTGCCGATGGTTCGTTTTTTTTATAAGGAAGAGTTGACATGGATTTCGATAATGGGTGCTTTTGTTGCTGTTGCAGGCGTTGCAGTTCTATTTCTGCATTAACAAAACGTAAAACGTGAAAGGTAAAACGTTATTTGAAGAGTAGGTCGAAACTCTGTTTCGACGGCTTTTTCCATTTCAAATGGATTCGAGGGGTAATAACTTTTTATAAACTTCCAACGCATCTTTTCCAAAACATACAAACACTACTTTCTTAATCGTTTTGTTTTCTTCTAAAAAATCTTGTACAACTTTCACGGCAATCTTAGCTGCTCGTTCAAACGGAAAACCGTATGCGCCGGTACTGATAGATGGAAACGCAATTGATTTTAATTTTTGATTCAAAGCTAGCTCGAGAGAATTCTTGTAACAGTTTGATAATAATTTGTCTTCGTTTTTATCCCCGCCGTACCAGACCGGTCCAACGGTATGAATCACATATTTAGCCGGCAGTTTGTAACCCTTTGTTATTTTTGCTTGACCGGTTTCACAACCTCCCAACGTCCGGCATTCTTCTAACAATTGGTGCCCGGCTGCTCGGTGAATCGCGCCATCCACTCCGCCACCGCCATGCAAAGATTTATTTGCAGCATTCACAATGGCGTCAACATTCAGTGTTGTTATATCCCCTTCAAAAATTTCGATGGCTGTCTTCATGGATAATCATCCAACTTAATTATTGGTAAATCTCAAGATTAGTTTTTCTCGATTTGGAAATCTCTTTAATAGTTCAGATCTCTTAGCCAATTTGAAGTCGGCGAAATCGAATCCCGGTGAAACAGTGCAGCCGACGAGCGAATACGATTTTTTGTTTTTGATTTCGGCTGCAAACCAAGTACCGGCTTTGATTGGACATTGCGGTAATTCTCCTTTTGAAAAGTTATTACCGATAAGTATTTTTTTATAATTATCACCGTTCAAGCAATGCAAAATGATCGGCGAGCCCTTGTAAAAATGCCAAAGCTCATCCGACATGAGTTTATGGAAGTGTGAGACTTGATTACCATCGAGAAGAAAATAAATTGAAGTAGAAATATTTCTATCACCAACGAAATTCTTCGGCAGAACATTTTCGTTGATTTTTTGTTTTGCGCGATAGGTCTCTCTAAAGTAACCGCCTTCAGGGTGTGATGTAAGTCTCAATTTTCTTATTATTTGTGCCGCTTCACTCATGGATAAAAAAATAGTTCGCAACTAATATAAAATTTATTATAATTAGAGCAGAAATAAAAACTTCTTAGAGTTTGTTAGATAGAAAATTAATTGGTAGACGAACCATATCTTTAACACAAGAAATTTTTGCACAGAAGTAGTTGCGATTAAGTTTTAACCAGCCAAAAATACCAGCCGTTAATTGACATGCGAAGTGTAAGTATTTGCTTTCAAGCCTAGTGTGTCTTGTTTTGTGTTGAGTTCTCATGTTGATACGCTTTATTCGAAAAGAACATTGATAATTTTTATAAAAATTAACACGGATTGAGGCATTCAAATTGCCAGAGGTTTAGAAATTCATGACATATATGGAACTTATTCAGATAATCACTACTGTATTAATTT